>DNNJ01000129.1:0-5637 GCA_003487955.1 Clostridiales bacterium
TTGTTATGAGATCATATTCATATTCATTTAAGGAAAAAGCAAGCATCTTTTCCAATCTTTCAGATGTGCCGAATTTTAAAACCGTTAATATACTCATAATATAACTCCATTTGTCCCCGTACTTATTTCAACTTTTCATAGGTATTTTTTATTCGTTCAAACAGCATATCAGGCATGTTTATTTTTTCAATATCCAATCCTGAAGGCAGGTTTCTGTTTTTAGCGCCCATATACACACCGGCTAAATAATTTGAGCTGTAATGATATTTCCCCTCAAGAGTATAAATTATCGAAATGGCACCGGACGACAGGGCAGGTGCTATATATGGCTTGAATCCTGTTTTTCTGACTTCCAAGTTTGCTTCCACTGCATACTTTGTCAATTCTTTTGAAAGCTCGTCATCATAATCAGTTATACTGTTTGCTATTATCAAATCTTTCCCGTGCGGTCCGAATGCTCTTCCTTCCTGTAAGTACATTGAAAACTTATTAAATATTTTTGAGTAATACAAAGCTCTTGCATTCATTACTCCAAGTCCGTACCCCTTAATTTGCTCCGGCGCCAAAACTCCACTGCTTTCATTTAAAACTGCTGCACACAACTGGTCAACCGGGTCTGAAACTACTGCAAATATTCCCTTAAACCCGCAGTCTGCCGCCATGGAAGCATATTCCTTTATAAGCTCTGCATTTCCTTTAAATTGAACCATCCTCACATCTAAGCCTTCGCTTCCTACCGGAGGAACCCCCTTAGAGGCACAAAATACAAACATGTCACAGTCAAACAATTCTTCCTTTTTTATACCCTGAACCGCCGGCAGTAAATCATCAAAAGGAAATGATGTTTGAGCCATTTCATATTCCCATCTCTTTATTTTATCCATACTTCTGTCATAAATACCGATGGAGCTTATTGAATTTTTGCCAAGCAGCTTAAGTCCAATCAATAATGTGCTCCCCACATCTCCAAGTGCTAAAATATTTACTTTTCTTTTCTTTAATTCTTCCATATAAAAACAATTTTCATAATCATTATACGCGGTGTTGACTGCTTTGATTTTTCTTTTGTCAATCAGCTCAATGAGTTTTTCGGGAATGTCATAGCTTTTCTCATTTTCTCTAAGCATATCCAAGCTTTCCTCTTCAATAAATAAATCAGAAGGATGGTTTACTGCAAAAGCACGTTTTGAATTTTCTTTATTTAAACAATTAAGAAAATACAATTCTTGGCAGTCATTTGGAATACTATTTATTTTTGTAAAATTGTACTCATCCTTTATTGAGAATAAATACTTATCATTATACTTGTAATAAAACATTATTTTATAATCCTTTCAAGTTTTAAGAGAGACTCTATATTTACATCCATAAATCCGGATGCTTCCTTGTTTAAATCGTAATATATATTGTCGCCCAAGTATGGAAGTCTTGGTGACAAAAGCACTTCACCCAACCTTTTCACCGTCAGATTTCTTTCAAATATTTCCTTAAACTCCTTCTCCAATGCAAGAAGAATGTGTTTTGCATTTTCGAGGCAAACCATGGAAAGATTGTATATTGCTTCTTTAGAAGCTCCTCGAATATACATGGGCGAATAAAACGGAAGAAGCAAATTTATTGACGGAATTAAATTTGTAGTATTTTCGTTTTCATTCCATACGCCGTCTCCTCCCAAGAAAGGATACATTAAGTTTTCATTAAACCACAGCCTTAAGTTGGGAATATAATAAGCGTAGTCAGCATCTCTGCCTTGTGTATCCTTCAAATCCTTTCCCCTTCCGGACATTATACCCACAATAATTTTTTTGACATTTACATCATATCGTTTTAATATAGGGTCAATTTCTTTAATCCTGTAACCCTTATGAAGCAAATCATCAACCAAAATTACCTGTTTCTCAAAAGATTTTATGGTTCTTACCTGATTTTCTATAGGTGAGTAAAATGGGTACTCCTTAATTTTAAATCTTGTTGCATCGGAAGAATAAACCTTTTCCGTATGCAAGGATTTAGTTACAGTATTTGGAACAATCATACCTTTTAAAACATTGCCAAAAGGCACAACCATGTATTCACCCAATACTCTCGGAATCTGCAGTTCATTGGGCACATTGTTCATACTGCATATTTTATTAATGAGGATTTGATTTATCATATCATTGTCAATTGATAATACAAGACTTCCGGGATACAGCTGTGTCATTGCTTTTTGAAGTCTTTTTCTTGCATAAGAAATTGCCTCGTGAACATTTTTGTTTTCATTCAACGGCTCCTTAATAAAGCTTTCCAAATTAAGTGTAAGGCATATAGGAAACTTCATATCTACCCCATACACTGTCTTTTTCAGGCTTTCATCATAAATCTCAGTAAATCCCTGAAGATTTAATGTTTCCAATAATTCATTGCTGTCCGAGCCTGTAATAATATTATTATATAACATATAGGTGAAATCATTTTTTATGCAGTGAGATAAGGTTTCAGTAATAACTGTCTGCTCCATACTGTCATATATCCTGCTTGGAGCTGTAAATATTCCGTCTATTACAACAATCCTCCCGGATGTTACTTCTCTCACATAATTTGCAATATATGAGCTTTTAAACTCGGAATACACATCGGAAGTGCTTATTTTATGAAATGCGGAAAATCCAAGCATCCCGTTAAGGTTCTTGGCATCCCTTATTACAAGCAGTCTGATATTTTTGGAATTAAGTATTTCACCTATATTTTCATACTGTTCCATATCATTGAAAATAGAATGACCTATTTCGTCAACAATTTTTTTGCTTATTTCTTTAACTATTTCAATTACAAAGGGCTTTGTTCTCAGTACTGCCTTGTTTAAAGGCTCTCTGATGTACAAATTCCTGTCATATATGAAATTTTGGGCCATGGGGTCAATTAAGTTTGATATGTCTCTGTTATTGTCTATGTTATCCCTAATTTGGGTCGAGCTAATATCCTCTAAGTAAACAGGGAGCTTAAGCTCAACGAGTGTTCCTGTTATTCTGTCTTTTGCCGCTTCTGCTTTTTTAGCTGCTTCTTCTGTCATTTCATCCTTTGCTCTTTTAAATACGATGTGAGCAAAGTTATGTATTGAATCCTCTGCGGGTTCATTTTTATAAGCTGTTGCATTTATTAAAACATCGCTTCCCACAACCATATAAACATCTTTTTTGGGAAATAGAGATTTTAATACCTTTAAATCTTCATTGTTGGACAAATTTACGGGTACGTCATCAGAAAACAAATATACACCTAATTCATCTGCAATTGACATGTTGATAATTTGTCTTCTTATCAATCTTGGCTGTACCTTCTTAGACCAGGAAAACTCATCCACAGCCAAGTATACGTCATAACCTAAGTTTCTTATTTCCTTCACGATTCCCTTGTGACTCAACGAAAACGGGTCGAAGGTTCCCGGGAAAAATGCTATGTTTTTATTTTCTTTTATATCAAATTTGCCGTTGAAAAATTCATAGTCACTAATAAATCTGTATATATGGTTAAATGAAGCGGAGTTATTGATAAAGAACAGCTCGCTCAGCTCCTTCTCACTTATTAATGTTAAAAGCTTCTTGTAAATAAGTGAAAACACCTTATGTTTTTGACTGAGAGTCAATATTTTTGAGCCGAAAATATACTGCCCGATAACCAAAAATGTTTCCTGTTTTACCTGTGTATTAAAATTGGCAAGCCCTCCTAAAATTATCCCTAAGAATTTGATAAGTCTTTTATCTAAAACACTGTTGTCCTCCTCGAACCTTTCCTTGTATTCAGGGTAATACTGAACCATTATTCCGAATGTGTGTATAACCAAAGCACTGGAGCGTTCGCTTGAGTTAATGTAAATATTTTTTAAATCAATAATAAATTCATCCAACTCTTTTGGGGACAACAACATTACAAAGCGTCCCAAATATTCGGGAATATACTTTGCATACTGCATTTCATCTATTTCAAGACCTTTTATAAGCTCAAATGCTATTTCATTTCTCTGGTCAATGGTAAGCATGGGACCTAACTCCACTAATGAGTTCCCTGCCTTGTTTCTTACTGATTCCATGGCACTTACCTTTACAAGATTGGCTAAATGTGTTGCCGCCTGCAAAAGAGCAACCTCATTTCTTTGGGAAAGATTCTCCATTATGTAGTCGATACTTATGGTTTTTACATTCCAAGGTGTTGCTGCCTTTAAATTATTTAAGAATATATCCGATGTTTTATACCAATTACCTGATAGAAGGGCGGAATATTTCTTAAGAAGTGCACCAGGTGCATTTAAACACTGTGCTGTCTTATATTTCAAATAATTCATGCAAAGCCCCTCATCAGGAGAAAACTCTGATATGATATCCAATATTTCCTTAAGTGAGTGTCCGGTAATTTTTATCTGTTTTACAGCCTTGAAAATAAACTGTGCTGCCATAAGTCTTATGCTATATGAAGGTTTTTTAATATATTTTACCGAAAACTCAAGCACATTGATAAGCTGCTTTTCATCATACAACTCCAAAGGAATGCTTAAAAGAGAGTTTAAACTGTTAAACTTAGCTGTTTCATCATTTATGCCTTCATAGAGATGTTTTAAGAATACTTCAAGGTATTCTTTTTTTAACATGTTTCTTGAAGAGTTTATTACTGAATCAACAAATACTCTTAAAGAATAGCCAATCCATTCTTTTTGTTTTTCAGTTACTTTGTATCCAGGAGTTAGGAAAAATCCCAAATATTTATCCCACAAAGATAAACCGGCATTTTCTTTATTGTGGTTTATTTTAACATCTTCAGGTATTTCCTTTGCATAGCCCATATCATAATGAACAATTATTATTCCCATTAATTTTGCAGCTTGACGCCTTATATCCCCTTCCCTGTGAACTAAAAGTTCATACAAAAAGCTAAGGGCAAACAGCTTTTCCTTCTGAGACAAGTATATGGAGTATTCTTCCAGGATATTTAAATATGCACGGATATTTTTCCAATCCCACTCGCTTCGGGCAGCCTCTATCATTCCGGTAAATGTAACTTCATTGTTAAGCATGCTCATTAAAGGAATGTTGTGTTCAAAGGCCTTAAATTTAAAGTTTTTTACCACCTCATATCCGTCAATGAGAGCGAAGTCAACTGTCTTTACAAACTGAGGCTCTTCAGAGCTTAAGTCTGTATTTATTCCTTTATTTAATAAATAATCTTCAAAATCCTTTAATTTCGAATATACTCTTATATATCTTTTTTCTTTTGCTTCATCGACATTATCAAGCTTGTGGAGAATGATGTCAAATGATTCCGCCAATGAAAAAATATGCATTTCTTCACCGGTCCTGGTTTTTTTGTTCCTTACTCTGAAATCAGCATATATCAGCAGCAACGATTCTAAGGATAAGTTTTCAAGCTCCAAATCCCAAGTCGAATGATTTGCTGCAATAAGAGCAATCCCAGGCATATTGTACTTGATAAACCACTGGTCGGTATAATAATAATGCAGATATGCAACCCTTCTTTTTTCCAATCCCTTGCAACCGTACTTCCCAATATCGTGACCTGCGGCAGAGCCGGAAACAAGACCGAGGTTTACTTGGACTCCCGCCCTTCTTAGCTGTCTTGCTACGTGCATTGCAACAAAATGTACTG
>DNNJ01000129.1:5820-8374 GCA_003487955.1 Clostridiales bacterium
CGAAACATGATTTAAGGTATTGTAACCATTGACCTCACCGTCAAGCATCATAAGTTCATAAACATAATTCTTATCAAATACATCCAAAAAGTTTAAGTATTCTTGCTTATTGGGGAGGTCATTAATTTCTTCTTCAGTTAAAAATTCAAATTTCGGAACTTCGCCGATATTGTTTTTTTGTGCATATTTTAAAATAGTTCTCAATATTTCAAGATATATAATAACCGAAACTTCATATTCGGGATTCAGCTTTACAGTTACAGCATCCGGAAAGGACTTTTCTAAAACATATTGAAATATGTATGCAAGCCAATCCTGCGGGGGTTCAATCCGCTCATTGTTTAAAATATCTGCCGACAGTCCAAGTACGGCTTTGCAGGTTAATTGGTTTTTATTAAAAAAGGCTGATAAGGCTTCAACAAATTTTGTATTATTCATAAAAGATTGTATTTTCTCTTCAGAAATATCCATGCTTTTCAAAAGCTCATTTTGAGTCAGGTTAAATAAAATTTCCTTATATAATTCCTTTAATACAGACCTGTTCATTGCAGCCTCCCTGCAGATTTCATTTTCAAAATTATACCATAACGATTTTTATCCTGCAATATTTATAAAATGACAAGGGGATTTTGCTTTTAATTTTCTGTGTAATGTATTTTTTATCAAATAGAGGGAATATTTAAGTATAAGGAATTTAATTGTTTAAAATTAAGTTAACTTGATAGGTTTATACCTATCATTAATTTAAAAAAAATTGAGGAGACTATTATGAAAATATTTAACAAATTTATAGCTATTATTTTGGGTATTTTGTTAGCAATAAGTATGGCGGCGTGTGCACCAACTGACGATAACGGACAACAGGCACCGCCCGAAGAAGAGCAGCCGTCTAAAATGAGTCCCGGAAAATATACAGCTGCATTTAGAGGGTATAAATCGGAAATAGAAGTAGAAACGGAAGTTGATACCGAAAAAATAATCAATGTAACAGTAGTTGAACACAATGAAACAGATGGAATCGGAACACATGCTGTTAACAGAATTCCTGGAAGTATTGTGGAAAATCAATCTATAAGGGTTGATACTATAAGCGGAGCTACTACGACAAGTTATGCGATTATTAATTCTGTCAGGGATGCTTTAACACAAGCCGGAGCTGACTTGAAGGATTTTGAAGTTGCACCTGCTGCTCCTACACCAGAAGATGTAACTCTTGATACAGATGTTGTTGTTATCGGAGGAGGTGCAGCCGGTTTAAGTGCTGCCTTAGAAGCAAGTAGGAACGGAGCAGAGGTTATTGTTGTTGAGAAAATGGATATTACCGGCGGAAATACGATACGTTCATCAGGCGCCTTCAATGTTGCCGGTCATAAGCTGCAGATTGAAGCGGATAAAGGTCGTAAAGATGTGGAAGAATTTATTGAATTTACAATGACCGGAGGTCATAATATGAATGACCCCGAGCTTGTAAGATATATGATTGAAAATTCTGCCGGAATTGTAGATTGGGTAACTGAAATAGGATTTGAGCCTACAATAGGTGAAACTTACGGAAGTTTTACTGTTCCCGGTTATGCGCCGGGATTAATAATAGGGTTACAGGAGTTCTTTGAAGAAATGGGCGGAAAAGTAATGCTTGCAACAAAAGCTGTTGAAATAATCATGAAAGATGGAGCAGCAGCCGGAATAATTGCTGAAGGAGATGATGGCGGCAAAGTAACAATAAATGCTGATGCAGTAATTATAGCTTCAGGGGGTTACGGAGCAAACTTAGAATGGATTGCAGAATTAGATCCAAGTCTTGAAGGATTTGTAACCAATAATCATCCCGGTGCTACAGGTGATGGAATCTTTATGGCTCAAGATGTTGGAGCAGCTGTCAGAGATTTAAATGAAATTCAAACTCATCCGACAGTCCATGTACCTACAGCCACCATGATGACTGAAGGAATAAGAAATGCCGGAGGCATATTGGTTAATTCTTCAGGAAACAGGTTTACAAATGAAGTTGATTACAGAGATATTGTTTCTGAAGCTATACTGTCACAGGATCAGGGTTTTGCATACTTGGTATTGAATCAGGAAATTGTTGACAGCAACGCAAATATTCAAGGATACTATGACATTGGTGTTCTTCAAAAGTTCGATACCATTGCTGATATGGCTGAATTTATGGATGTTGAGGAAAGTGTGCTGCAGGAAACAATGGATAAGTGGAATGCTGCTGTAGCACAAGAGAACGACCCTGAATTCAACAGTAAATTTCAATGGTTAAGAGATTTAAGTGCTGGTCCTTGGTATTCAGTTGCAGTATCTCCGGGAATCCATCACACAATGGGCGGTATTGTCATAAATACAAATACCGAGGTAATTTCTACAAAGGATCAGGTGATACCGGGATTATATGCTTGCGGAGAAGTCACCGGCGGAGTACATGGAGGTAACCGTGTAGGCGGAAATGCAATACTTGACTGTTTAGTTTTCGGTAAGACTGCAGGAGAACAATCTGCTTTATATATAAATAGATAAAAAATGACAAGGAAACGGGGGTACT
>DNNJ01000129.1:8576-12091 GCA_003487955.1 Clostridiales bacterium
GGTACTGTCATATGACAGTACCCCCGTTTCCTTGTCATTAAAAGATGTTTTCTAATATCAGTGATTCATTTTCGTCAATTACGTAAAATAATACTACAAGGTGCTCAAGCTCCGCTTGAGCCAATATTTTTTCTTCATTTTCAATATATATATTAAGCTGTCTTATAGAAGAATCTATATTGTCAAGGTCCCTTTGGTTTAAAAAGAAAACCCAAGTCTTTTTAACTTCATGCCATTTATCTGTGTATATTGAAATATCTTTCTTTGCTGTTTCCCAGTCTTCATTCTTTACAATGCTTGATAAATATTCTAAATTATCCCAATAATAAGTTGTAACAGGGTTAACAGAGCCATAATAAAACCATGCCCATATTCCCATCATTAATAGTAATATAATCAACGAAATAACAACCATTCTCATAATTACCTCTTATAAAAAACAAATTTATCATTTTCATCAATAAAACCGTACAATACATCTTTATAACGTAAATTTTCTTTTTTCAGACTCTTGTCAAGGTCTTCCTTGGAAACATTAAACTTTTCCAAATTGTTATACATTATCTTTCCGTCTAAAATCATTGCGATGGGAATTCTCTTAATTCTGTCGGCTGTCTGGCTTTCCGGTGCCACGATGCTCACGTCCCCGTTTGTTTCCATAATTACATAATCTATATCTTTAAAGTTATAATACCCTTTAAGGCGCATTTGACCTAAAACGTCATTTATGTTAATCCTTAGTTTGTTCATATCTTTAATGTTAAATTTTCCGTGGTCATAAATTATCGAAGGAGTTCCGCATATAATTTTCCTGGCTGAATTACTTTTAAGTGTAATATATGATATGAGACACTGCAAAAACATTACAACTGAAGTAGCCATTAAACCATGAAATAGGGGAGCATCCAAATCTTCCATGGGCATTACAGCAAGTTCAGCCAGTACTAATGATACAACCAGATCAAAAGGCTGCAGCTCCCCTAAATCACCCTTCCCCATTATGCGCATTGCAAACAGCAAGACTGCATACAATATTACTGCTCTTATAGCAACAATCATAATGATACCTCCTTGAACGCAATCATAAATTATTTTTACCGAAACCCTTTAATAATATACGCTTAACTGAGTTTGCAAAACCTGCGCATAATTTTTGGAGCATGCAAAAAGGACACACCTGACGGTGTGTCCCCGAAATTAGATTCTTGTTTAAATTTAGAAAAATACGGGCTGTGTCCATAATAACACATGGATATGACAGCACCCCCGTCCCCTCATCATTAAACTGCTTTGTTATTGATTACATTTTTTAATTTGGCGAAAATCATTCTCCCTGCTGCAGTTTGCAAGACACTGGTAACAGTTACCGTTACCGAATCGCCGATGCATTTTTTGCCGCCTTCTACAACAATCATAGTACCATCATCCAAGTACGCCAATCCTTGACCGGATTCCTTGCCGTCTTTTACAATCATTACAGTCATTTCTTCGCCGGGCAGTACAACAGGTTTAACTGCATTTGCCAACTCGTTGATATTTAACACCTCAACCCCTTGGAATTCAGCAACCTTATTTAAATTAAAGTCATTAGTCAACACCTTGCCGCCTAATTCCTTTGCCAATTTTAAAAGCTTTACATCTACTTCAATGCTGTCATCGTAATCTTTTGATTCAATAACAACACTTACAGCATCGTCTTTTTGAAGGATATTCAAAATATCCAAGCCTCTTCTTCCCCTGTTACGCTTAAGGCTGTCAGAGGAATCTGCAATATGTCTCAGCTCCTTCAGTACAAATTCCGGAATAATTAATGTTCCTTCTATGAATCCTGTTTTGCAGATATCAGATATTCTTCCGTCAATAATTACGCTGGTATCAAGAATTTTTGGAGATAATATTTCTTTTTTATTCTTTTCCTTTTTAACCGTTGGAGACTTTTTTAAATTTAACATTTGAGGCCATAAAACATCGTCTTTTTTTCTTGTAGCAACCTTTAAGCCTAAATATCCGAAAAAAACAAATGAGATAACTGAAATTATAGTACCTACGTACTTTATGTTGGATAGAGGCTGGCTTATAAGAAATGCTATTACAAATCCCACTATCAGCCCAACAGCTCCTAACACTATGTCCATAGTGGAAAATTTCAATATTTCCGTCTCAAAAGCATCAATAATCCTTAAACCGGTCTTTTTAATTTTAGGGGAAAGAAGAAAAAATATAATTCCAAAAACTAAACTAATACCTATAATTACTAAACTATTCTGCAAACTTGATAATTCAAGAAGACCGCTGTTACTTAACAATACACCTGATACTGCTCCCAAAGATGCACCTATAACAGCAATAACCGCTTTTACAATCTTATCAATCATATTATCACCTCCTTACAAGTATAACCATTAATAGTAATATTATTTAATATTCCATTTAATAATGTAACATATTTTTTGCTATTTGGCTATAACAATTATTGAAATATTATAATAAGAATTCATTAATATTCTCTTAATTTTGACATCTGTCATATTGAATAATTTTATTTGCTCATAGACTGCGAAAAAATTATACCAAAAAAACAGCTTTGATTTGATAATATATACGAAAAAAGTAGTTAGGGCATACGCAGGGGAATGCTTGGGTTAGGGCATACGAAAAAAAGCATTAGAGCAATTATTACTGTTCTAATGCATCAAGATTAATAATTTCATCCATATAATCCTGTATCTCCTCACTATCCATGCCGGTTGAAAGTGTTATTTCGCTTACAAGCATTTGTTTTGCGCTTACAAGCATTTTCTTTTCTCCTGTTGAAAGCCCTTTTTCTTTGTCCCTGTAAGTTAAATCTCTTACAACCTGAGCAACTTCGAAAATATCTCCTGTTTTCATCTTTGTCATGTTATCTCGATATCTCTTGTTCCAGTTGGAGTCATTAATTTCTGCTTTTTGCTTTAATACATTGTATACTTCCTCAACTGTTTGTTTATCGATGATGTTTCTTAACCCTATATTATTTACATTATCCACAGGTATCATCAGTTTCATTTCTCCTATGGGCATTTTCAGTACATAATAGTTTTTAATTTCACCTAAGATTTCCTTAGATTCCATAGTTTCAATAACACCGGCTCCGTGCATGGGGTATACTACCTTGTCGCCTAAATTAAACATGCTGCACCTCCTATCAATATATTATACCCCATTAGGCAACAAATGTCAAATCGATTATTATATCGTGATACAGCATGCTTGTCAACAATAAAAACAAACTTTACTTTACAATTTATTAAAGAATATTTTACATTTTATTCATAAGTATGGGGACATTCCTTCAAAAGCTATCCCCAAGAGGGTCACCTGATTTTGAAGGTGTGTCCCCCTTCCTTGAATATGCCCCCATAGGGGACATTCAAGCATTGACAAACACCTTTATGTCATCTGAGCGTAAGCGAAAGATGCCCTAACCCTATTTGTTAGAGTGTTTTTTCTAACAAATAGCGGTAGGTCATTCGCAA
>DNNJ01000278.1:0-17710 GCA_003487955.1 Clostridiales bacterium
CAAAAAGATGCCCTGCCTGACCGCAGATTCTGCAGTCAGACAGGGCAAAAATAAAGCTTTTTTATCGGATTCATCGCTCCGAACTCATTTCCATTTTTCTGGAAAAAGCCAGTGTACAAGCCATTTTTTATCAGCTCGCGGATTTCATTTCCAGACGCAGCTTGTCACTGATCATCGCGATGAATTCGCTGTTCGTCGGCTTTCCGCGCGTATTGTGGATGGTGTAGCCGAAATAGGAATTCAGTATATCGATATCGCAAACCCGCATGAATCCTGAGTTTTCAAGAATTTGAATATCATCTTAAACCAATGAAGATTATAATTCCACTCCAATACTTTATTGGTCTGCATCCTGTCTCTTTATTGGTCTGAGTATATCACGCCATTTCAATGAATGCAAGTCCCATACCAATGAAGGATTATAAAAAATATTATTTTAATTATATATGATATATGTATTTCTTGTTTATTTCTCTTTACATACTCCAATAATTGTTATAGAATAAATTAAACCAAATAAGGAGTTGATATCTATGCCTCGCGGAAAACAGCTTTCCGACGAAGAGAAACTACAGAGGATTGATGATCAAATAGCAGATGAGGAAACTAAAAAGTCTAAGATCAACGAACGGATCAAAGATTTACAGGCTCAAAAACAGGCGATTCTTGATGCTCAGAATCAAAAGAAGCTGGAGAAACTTCAGGAATTCATCAGCAAAACGGGAAAGTCACCAGATGAGATCATGGCGATTCTCAAAGAGAAAATCTAATCTATGCAATAAAAATTACAGAAAAAAAATAACGGCAATGGCTATATAGTCACTGCCGTTATTTTTTACCTTTTATTACGATTTACAAATTGATCAACCGTAGAACCAAAATTCTTTAATTCGCGGGTGATCTTATTAACTTCATCTTGGGCAATTTGTTTCATTTGGGCTATTACCTTTTCATCTGCATTTCCCTGAACCGTAATATTTCCCATTTTAATTTTAAGATTGATAGGAGTATTATTGTTATAAGAATATGAATTAGCGCTCGCAGCCGCTGTTTTTAAGCCGTTCATCCCATTAATGCTTGTCCCTAATGTCAAATCAAAATTAGTAGGTATCGACGCTTGCATCATTGAAGCAACGGATTTCATATTTTCTATAAATCCTTGACCAATACCGAGAGCCATATACCTGCCGACTTCATCAGCGAAGATTTGAGAGGGAGAATGTATTTTTAGATGATCTTTGAATCCTTTAACTATCCCACTACAAAAATCAGAAATACGATCATGTAACCAACTAATTGCTCCGTTGATACCATCCCAAATACCGTGAACAATGTTCTTTCCGATATCAAGCATTTTTCCGGGCAACTCTCCGATAAATTCCATAACCTTCGCCACAAATTTGGGAATTTCTGTTCCTGCTGTAGAGACTAAATTACCACACCATGTTTTAACTTTATCCAGAGTATTTAATAGCCAAGTCCATACCTTACCCGGTAATCCGCTAAACCATGTTCCAATGCCGTTTATAATTTTTGGAATCTGTTGTGACAAGTAGTTCCACGTATCAGTTCCCCACTGTTTAATTTTGGTAATTGTATTTAATAACCAAGTCCATATTTTACCAGGTAATTGAGCGAACCAATTGATAATTCCATTAATTATCTTCGGCAACTCTGTTGTTACCCAATTAAATGCGTTTACTCCAAAATTAACAATACTTGCAAAGACTGTTCCAATGATATACCCTATTTTCTCAGGCAAAGTTGCAAAGAAATTAATAAAATTATTAACCCATGTCGGAATTGTCGCTGTAAAGAAGTTTCCTATTTCATTCCATAAACTTGTAAAGAATTGCCCTACCTGTGTCCATAATCCATTCCACCAAGCAGGAATCGAATTAAACAAAGATACAAGGCCGTTCCATGCTCCCGGTATCGTTGTTGTAAAGAACCCTACAATAGCATTGACAACAGTTGTTATAGTCGTTTTAATACCGTTCCAAACCGCTGTAACAGTATTCCGAAATCCTTCATTTGTGTCCCACAAATGCTTAATTCCGATTACTAATAAGGCAACTACCGCTGTAACCGCTATTACCGCCGCAACAACAGCACCGGCGGGAGTTAAAGCAGCACTAAAAGCTTTAGCTAATGTACCCCCACCTTTCAAAACTTTTTGGAAATTGGATACAGCTGTCATCGTTTTACCGACACCAGAAGTCAATGCTCCGATTCCAGTTGTCATTTTACCGACTATAAGAAGGGCGGGCGCAACAGCAGCTACAATACCAGCAATTTTTATAATCGTTTCTTGCTGTGCGGAATCCAAACTGGAAAACTTATTAACTAACCCTGTGATACTGTTTGCTATATTGGTAATTGTAGGCGCTAAAGCGGTTTGAATCTTTATCGCAGCGGTTTCAATCGATCCCATCATCTGTTCTATACTTCCTTTGGTATTGTCCTGCATGGTAGAAGCCATTGCTTTAGACGCACCATCGGAGTTTTTCAAGGATGCCGTTAATTTATCCAGATTGGAACTTCCGTCTTTTAACAGTACTTGCATACCGCTTAAAGCGTTTGTTCCCATAATTGTCGATACAACTTGATCTCGCTGTTGATTTGATAGACCTTTTGTTTTGGAATTTAAATCGGCAATGATATCCGATAGCGGTTTCATTTTTCCTTGACTGTTATAAGCTGAAAAGCCTATGGATTGCATTGCTTTAGCTGCTTCGCTTGATGGATTCATCAAATTAGTTAACGCTCCACGAAGGGTAGTTCCAGCTTGTTCACCTTTTATTCCCTGATCAGCCATTTCACCAATAGCGGCGGTTACTTGTTCCAAACTCCATCCAGCAGAGTTAGCAACAGGAGCTATGTATTTCATAGCTTCACCCAAGGAAGCAACAGAAGCATTTGTATCAGCGGATGATTTCGCCAATACGTCCGCAACATGTCCAGCGTCACCAGCAGCTAAACCAAAACCACGAAGAGTAGAAGCACATATATCACTACTGCTTGCAAGATCCTCCCCGCTGGAAGCCGCTAAATCCAACATACCCGGCATAGCCGACATAATCTCTTGGGTACTAAAACCTGCACTTGCAAGGTTCTCCATACCTTCAGCTACTTCCCCAGCAGAGAAAGCGGTATCCTGTCCAAGCTGTAATGCCTGATTCCTTAATGCTTCAAAATCTTGTCCAGTTGCCCCGCTTATCGCTTTAACACGACTCATTTGTGCTTCAAAATTATCACCAGCTACAACAGCAGCAGTACCGATCCCGACAATAGCACCTGTTACGGGCATTAAGGATTGTCCGGCACCGCTTATCTTTTGTCCGGCGCTTGATATCTTCTCCCCTGCATTTTGCAAATGAGTTCCTAATATTGATCCTGTATTTTTTGCCTGATCTTCCAGTTGCTTTAATTTTTGCTTTGTATTCTCAATTTCCCTTTGGAAGGATCTGTATTGTTCTTCACCTATATCCCCGTTACGAAATTGCTGTTCAACTTGACTCTGAGCGTCCTTTAAAGTATTTAGTTTATCTTTTGTTTCCGATATGGACTTATTTAAAAGATCCTGCTTCTGCTTTAAAAGAGTAACATTATTAGGATCAAGTTTTAATAATCGCTGAACTTGTTTTAACTCTGAATTAAGATCACGTGTCTTTGTATTGACTTCTTTTAATGCGTTTTGAAGCCCTACAGTCGAGCCATTTATTTCATAAGTAATTCCCTTTAAGCCTTTATTCGCCAATCAATTTTTCACCTTCTTTTACATAAAAAAGCTGCCGCACTATTGTACGACAGCTTTAAATTAATCCGATCTATATATTACTTTTTGTGTTTTATTATAATCGTTTAATAGTTGTTTTATACTTTTACTTAGTTCAATATACCTATGTTTCTTTTTAGGTCTTTGTCTATTAACAACAGTTATATAAACTTTTTCTTTAGTATGTTTCAAAATATAATTCATCTGATCTTTTGTAATTAATTTCAAACTTTCGCTTCCATTTAAAAAGCATCGAAGTCGGATTGTGTCGCTTGTCTTACATCTGATTGATTGCTTTGATTTCCTACACCATACCTTTGTTTCAAAATATCAGTATAAGAATAGATATACTCTATAATTCTTCCTATATTTAGATCATCTATTTCGGCAATAGACAAACCGTTTGCTTTACAAAGCGCAAGAAATTCCTCCGTACTTATTGGCTCTGTATCTTCATCTTCGAATTGACTATCACCGTTTACCCGTTTTTTGGTGTATTCATTTCAATCGATTTTTGAAGTAATTCCATAATAGGTTCAATAATATCTGCAATTGGGAATACCTCAAAACTATCAAGCCAAGATTGAGGATCAGGTAAATTCGGATCGGCGGTCTTCGCCATTGTCCAAGAAAGATTATAAACCAATTCAAGATTAAGTTTTGTAAAATCATATTCATCTTGAAAAGTTATTTTACCATCTGGACTTTTTACTTTCTTTTTGGTTTTGCTTTCTTCAAACTTCATCAGATCGGCTGCATCGGACAAAAATTCTCTTCCAAATTGATTTTTATATCGATATAGCGTTCCACCCGTCGCTTTGAAAGTAATATTCCTACCATCAATTTTTAATGTTTTCTCCATTTATCATAAATCTCCTTTTTCATGTCGGAATGTAAACCTTATTGAACCAATTGTTATAAATATCAGCCGTCTCAGGCGAATTCTCAACATAACGTTTAACATAAGGTGTTGGATCATGCCATGGTGGAGATAAAGCCAAAATTGGTAAGCTATCGCCTTTGACATCAACGTTGTTTTTAATTGTATCTGCCGCGATATCCGGATACCATACTCGGCATCTGTAAAATAGATAGCGTCTCTGCCGTGCATTGCCTTGTATTTCGAAAAGCAATGCAAACTCATTTGTGCCGCCTTCTGTCGGTTCGCAAATCGTGCCATTTTCAACAACCTCATTAAGGATATCTTGTCGAAACTGTACCGGTAAATCCGCAAATTGCAAAGTACCGTTATAGGTATGAGCGGTATTAAAAAAAGCCGCTGGATTATTACTGCCTGTATTCGCAATTTCATGATTATCTTCCGACGTCAGTGTTAAACTAACTGCACCCGGAATCCTTACCGGATCAGCGTAATCAGGTGTAAATTGTTTATTTAATTTTGCGTAATAGACGTTCCGTAAGCCGTAGACGATATTCAAGTTCCAGTGCCTCCATCAACAGTGGGAATATAAACCTGAGTGTACCAGCTTTGATAGACCGTATGGGTTTCCGTTGTATCATCTATATGTTCCTTAATCTTTCCATTCAGATCACCGCCAACAACAGGCATCACGGTAATGTCAAGCGATGATTCTTTTGTGGAAACTTTATCAGCAATACTTTCGCTTTCGATATTCGGACGCGCAAACGATACCCGATACAATACGTGCCTTCTTGCCGATTGATCACCTTGGAATTCAAATAGTAAAGCTGCTTCATGCGGCTTATCATCAGCACTTTCAATTACACCACCGCTGCTGTCTTTTGTCATTCCAAGCACATCAGTCAGGAATTCATCCGGAATAACCTGAAAAGAAATGCTTCCTGTATATCCGCGATTAATTTGTTTGTCAATAAGTTGCGCGTCATCGCCGTAGGCGGTAAGTTCTGCATTCGCTGGTTTTAGCGAAATAGAAGTTGCTGTAGTAATTTGCTTTGGAACTTCATAACTGCCATCTTCTCCAGTTAACGCATAATAAACATTTCTAAGACCATATTTGATTTTATTAGACATAATATCTCACTCCTTAATTAAATTTCAATTTCGTATAAAATTTCAAACATTTTTTCTTCCTGAATATATATTTCAGTTTTGTCATAAAAAACAGATGCTCCATCTAAAGCGTCCTCTAATTTCTGTTCTAATTCTGGATTTTTGTAGTCTGTGTAAAGTTCAATATTCACACGATTAAACTTTGAAACCACCCTATCATCACCCGGAATATTATCCGATTCTTTTACATACCAGCAGATATAAGGCGGTTGTTTTACTTCCATACCGGAAGCTTGAAAACTATGATACACAACCGGTATATCAATTGACTCAAGTATGGCTTTAAAGTCAGCTATTTCCATATTAATCACCAGCCGTCTTTTCTATCGCCTCGTCAATCTCAGCTTCTATCTTTTCGCAATTAGGTTCTATGTGCGGAATACCTTCGGTTCTCGAACCGTCACGATTCGCGTGCCCATTCTCTAAGAGGTGAGTGAGCTGCCAATCCGTCTTATTGTGGACAACATATGATATATTAAGATTATCCTCAAATTGCTTTGTAGCTGTCCAACCTTTTGCATAATTACCATTTCTCTTAGGAGAATCACGCTTGATATTGTTTGCACACTCTTTCGATTTTTCGGAAATAATTCCTTTGATTTCCTTCATTTTTTCATCAGAAAATTCTTGCAGAGATTCCGCGATTGTAGCTCCAAGAGTATCAGCCGTAACTGTAACATTATCCACCGGCTCTCACCTCCGCATAAAGCTCCGTACATTCATTAACCGTATCATAAACACGATAGATGCTATAAATAGTTCCGTTTCCATTTGCAGGAAAGCGTAACTTTGTTTCTCCGCTATATTCGCCTGTTCGGACAATGAACACAGATTCCGGTTTAATTCCAGTTTGACCGCAGAGGAAAAACTCATTTTGAGGAACACTTTTCTTTGCGGCATAAACAGTCCGGTAAATCGTTTGATCTGGAATCTGTTGCCCTAATTCATCCTCCGTATAGGTTTGTGAAACTAAATCAATCGTTTGATTAAAGATCGCTTTACTCATTACTATTATCACCAACCAAATAAGCGGACTGATTTAATAATTGCGCCTTTTTGTAATGATAACGATCAACAAAAAACTCCTTATCCGGATTGTCAATTCCAAAATACGCTTTGCAGAACAAAATAATAGCTTGACGGATATTCCCATCTGTAATTGTATCAATGGTATTGCCTGATTCATCAATTTCGCCATACGAATTAAAGGAAGGGGGAGAAACTCCCGATCCCTCTAAATCCGCGATGCATTGAAGAATCAGATCGGTAATTTCAGCATCAAACGCCGTATTGTCTGCTGTGATGCGAAGAGATTGTTTGATTTGATTCAAAAGTGACATCTAATCACCTATCCTTATGCTTCTGCCTTAGTTAATTTTACGAACGCTTCACCAATTGCAGGCTTAGAATCGAAGATAGCAGCGCCTCGGAAATCAATGCTGTTAGACCTGAACCCGCTTTCCACGCTGGACTCAACTGCAATGTTTTGAGACAGGTTAGCAACGATCTTAGTGAAATCGCCCAGATAAGCATCATGCAGGGTAACGGAATCAGAAAGCAGGACAGGATAACCAAGCACATTAAAAGTACCGTCTGCGTTACGGATCACAAGGTCATTTTTGCTCTTATCCATCAGCTGAATATAGTCCTGATAAAGCGTCTTTTTGCTCATAAGGAATTTAGCGTTAGCGTCATAACCACCGGGAAGCAGCCCCACAAAATTGCAGACATTCGCATAGGTAAGGGAAGAACCGGACGCTACAGTTAGAGAATTGGTATCGTCCCAAGTGTTGGCATAAGCAACGCCCTTCGGTTGATCTGTCCCAGTGCCATTGATAATATCGTTTTCGATTGCACGTGCAATATCCTCGGAAAGGATCCGAGTAAGCCATCCCTCAAAAGCATCGACTGCCATTGTCTGTACGGTCTTGCTGATAGAGATGACCTTTACATACTCATACCCGCCGAGCGAAACGGAAACAAGCTTATCACCGGCAGGATTAACAGTCGCGTTTTCAGTATGCCGTGCTGCATTGTCCCTAACGTCCTCGACCGCGAACTTTACATCACCGGCAACCTGAAGCAGCGTGATTTCATTCAGAATCGGCGCAACCTGTTTGATCTTGCTAATAAGCTGGTCGGAAGTCTGCGTGGGAATAGCGGCACCAGCAGAATCAGAAACAGAGCTATAAGCCCGTTGTTCAACTTCATTCAGGCGGTTGCCCTGAAGCTTTTTCAGGAACGCGCTTCTATATTCTTTGCTGTCAACAGTAAAATTATCTTTCATTTCAATATTCTCCTTTGGTTTCTCAATCGTAATTCCATCCGCAAGCTTCATCCTCTTTTGGATATCTTCAAGTTCTGTATTCAGAGCGCGAAGCTCCTTTTCATATTTATCCAGATCAACCTTTTCTTTGTTTGTCTCAATATTCTTGCGGATTTCGGCCTTGCGCGTATTGATTTCAAACATTCTTTCTTGTAACTTATTCATTAAAATACTTCCTTTCAAAATTAAAGTAATGTTTCAAGAATCAGTTTCTTACGTTTTTCTTCGTAAATCTGGTTCTGACGTTCTGTTTCCAATTCAGTTAATTTTGACCGTGCGGAAACACTTACATTTGTTTCATCGTATGCGGGAAAATCAACTAAAGAAACTTCAAACAGTTTATCTATCTTGCGAACTGTAAATGTATTGCTTGAGCTGTCGAAGTCCTGTTCTGCAATCGTAAAAGCAAAGCTGCATTTATCTACCAACTTGCTTTGAACCATCTTGTATAAATCAGAACCATATGTAGTATCAATGAGTTTGGCTCTGAAATATAGACCATCTTGCTTGATGGTTAATTCAAGCGTATTATTTTTGGTTCTTGCAACCGCCTTATCAGAATGGTTATAATATAGATATACGTTAGATAAATCTATACCGTCTAAAGCGCGGGAATCAATCATCTCAAAATACTGATCATCACCATCGTCAAATAAAAGCGTTTTTTGATTAAATACAATTGCTTTCCCTTCGATGATTAGATCATTGTTATTTTCAGTCTGTTCCGCTGCTCTGATCTGGATCGGATTCATCCGGATTTCCTTCTGCATCATCTGTTGTATCGCCCCCTTTCAATGTACCTTTTTTTGCTTGTGCAAGCTGATATTCGTTCGCAATCTCGGAAGATACATAATTTAGGGATTGTAAAACTGTATCAGGATCGGAAGGACGTTCTACATTAAGAATATCTGCGATAGTTCCTTTGGTCAGAACTCCGAGATCCTTGACGGCCTTAATCATGTTTACCTTGCTTGTCATGCTCATGTAAGATAGCTTATCAGGCACAAACTCTATCGAGTTTCCGAAGCTAATTTGCCGTTGGTTAAAAACCTTTGCGTTAAATTCTTCCGAGCACTGGATCATAAAAGTTTCTATCGTGCTCTCATAATACGCAAGCCATTGGTTTTCCGAATAAGTTCCATTTATGATATTTTCGTTTGTGCCGAAATAGTCGTAAATGGCTCTATTTGTTAAAGACGTATTCTTTTCATCAATTAACTGCGGTTTGCTTTCAATCGGCACATAATCATCACCGGAACCAATGGCAACTACACCGCCGTTATTTTGGGCTGATAAGAACTCGCTGTTAAATTCGTCCCGCTTTCTCTTGACGTCATCCGGTTGAATAGCGCCAGTAAATTTCAAAATTCCCCGGAGAAAAGCGGAATTTTTACAAACATTGATAATTCCCTCACTGATCGTATGTAGAAGGTTGACAAGCGGAAATAATGGCCTTCTATTTGATTCTCCAAAGAAGTCATTTTCATACTGATGTTTTCGCAGGATTATAACATCCTCAATCGGCGCTGTTACTTTCTTCCCTGTCCGGAAAGTAAATTCCAGATAATTATTACCCGCCTTATCCTCTTTTAATTCAGCTTGCGAATAACTAAATGGCCAAAAGGCAATTGGATTCCCAAAATCATCACGCTGTATAAAAACATAAGCGTTATTGTCCAAATCATAAATAGTCCGAAGCTGATAGAGGAAGCTATAGGTTGATTGATATGGATTAGGCCGCAAGCTAAGCAGGTTATTCAAGTTATCGTGGACTGTAACGCCGTTTAAAGCATGGCGCATACCCAGCTTAGCGGTATAACGTGCATTACAATCAATCGCCGCTCTTACAACTGCATTATCATAAAGCGATCCGCTGTAATTGTAAATCCTGCTGCTATAGCTGTTCAGCATTTGAGCAGTAGTTAATATTTGATTATTCTTCGGTTTGTTCCCGAATATCTTTTGAAAGAAACTTCTCTTTTGTTTTGCCAAATACTCACCTCCCCTCATTTACCTTTGATATAACTTTGATATTCTCCGTAATGCTCCATTAAAATAAAATAAGCATCGCATAAACTTGCGACGCCATCAATACGGAGATTTCTGTTTTTAGATTTATCGAACTTGATATTACCAGCAGGATCAGGTTTAATCGCACAGTTTGATAAGTTCCACTTGGTAAGCTGATTATTATTATAATTAATCAGATGATCCGCAAAGTCAACTTTTAACGCTTTCATTGTTGGAGACATGGACTTATAGCCCTGTCCTACTCCCTCAACCGGAAGCCCTTTTTCTTTCATATCCCGAAACCAATACTGAGTATTCCACCTGTCGGCCCCGATCATAATAGGGTAAATCCCATACTTTTTCATTAAAACATCCGTGAACCATTTCGTAACATCGTTATAATCAACTCTGTTTCCTTCGCAACAGGTTATCAATCCTTGTTTTTGATAAACATCATAAGGAACCTTGTCTTGTCTGATCTTCTTTTCAGCATTTTCTCCTGGGATGAAATAATGCTGTAATACATACTTTGTCTTATCATTTTCGCGCATCATTAACGCTGTAGCACAAGTTAAATCTGTAGTTTCGGAAAGGTCAACGCCACCGACAAAATAGGAACCTTTAAAATCCATTGGATCAAAAGTTGCTGTATTAGTTAATTCCTGCGGAGTTAACCATGCGTTTTCTACATTTTCCGGAATATCAAAATCCTTCGCTTTCAGCGTCGGAAGGAATGTAGCGTCAACCTTAGCTCGGTCGGCATTTGCTTTTAATTCATCGAATGATTTTATTTGACCGAGAGATGGATTTGCTTTCATCCAACAATTTGATTTATCAATTTCAATCGGATCGTCCAATTCGTAAAAAAATGGAAGAAACGAACCGTAAGGAATATCCTTATCTGTTAATCTTCCTTCTAAAATATCAGTTCCATATTTATGCAATATGTCAAATAATCCTTGCCTGGCAAACCCCGCCGTGCTGATTGTAAATATAAGCGGCTGTTCCCGTGCTGATTGGGATTGCTTGATTACATCGTAACTGTAGCGATCGGTGTTCTCATGCACTTCATCCACCAGCGCGAGAGAACAGTTTAGTCCATCTGCCAACCTGCTATTTTTTGAAAGCGGGATCATGCTGGAAAAGTTTTCATCACAATATAAATCTGTTTTCCTTTTGCGGATAATCTGACTTAATTCTGGTGACTGCAAAACCATATTCCGCGCTTCGTCAAAGATAATCCGCGCCTGCTGATACTTATTCGCGCTGCAAAGCACTTGAGCGCCTTTTTCGGACAGCATCCCGTAAACTCCAAGACCGGCTAAAAAGGTCGATTTGCCATTCTTTCGGCCTGTTATCACGAACACTTCCCGTGCTCTCCTATGCCCTGTCTTAGCGTCTGCAAAGCCATAGACGGCCTGTAACAGCGCTTTCTGCCATAAGAGTAATCGGACGGGTTTCCCCATCCAGCGGCCCTTACTGTTGCGGCAGAACGTTTCTACAAAGTCAATCGGCGCATTTGCTTTTTTAATATCAAAAACCCAAGGATTGATAGGATGATGTAACTCATCATTTAACTTTTTATATACCAGCTTAATCCATTTTCCTGCTATAATTTCTCCGCTGTTAATTTTCTCAAAATATTCCTGTATGTAATTATGGCTCATCACTTTACGGCGGCAATTTTAATAAACTGTTTTAGTTTTTTCTGGTTGGCAGTTTCAACGGCTTTTTCCGAATCGTCTTTGGGGAGAAGGTTAAGAAGCTGTGACATAACGCCAGAATAGCGATTAATCATGGTGTTATAGCTCTTAATCGCAGGAGATTCCACCTTACCGTGATTATATTCAACGATTGGCCCGGTTTCCTCTATCGTTTCCTGCAAATCACGTAATGTGACCGCCATAAACGCCGCATTACCGATCAATTCTTCGGCCATCTGTATTTTCTCTGAAGGAACATTTTTTAGCGTCTTGCGAAGTTTGGAATATTCGGTTTGAATTTTGTCTTGTTTGTCATTTATTGCCATTTTGTTCACCTTCTTCTATCTTTTGTTATGTTTGTAAATCTTTTGGTATATTTCTATAAAAGATTAATAGTCGCGATATAAAAAGCCATAGAGAGGAAAAAAGCTGTTCATTCAACGGTCTATCTGGTTTTGGAAATGTTTTCCATTACGGGGGGAGATAGCGATGATATTGATAATATTTACCATTATTTTCCATTTTTATTTTTTGATAATTTTTTTATTTTATCTCCAACAAAAATTAAATTCCCATCATCATCAAACATCCATCCATCATTAGTTGCGCTTGAACCTGAAAGCTTCGCGTGTATAGCGCCATGACATGTAGTACAAACACTCACAAGGTTGTCCATGCTCCACACAACATAGGGATCATCAACGTTGCTATCATCAACTGGTATAACATGATGGGCAATGCTGGCTCTCTGTCCACACACGACGCACAAACCTCCATCACGATCCAACACCGCTTGCCTTAACTTCCTCCATTTAAACGTATCATAGAAGTGATATCGAGCCGTTTATCTCACCTTCTCTAATCGACCTCAGGCAATTTATATAATCCCTTAATGTCGGTCGGAATGTAAATGATCTTGCAGAAATCATCAAAGTCACATTCCGGTTTTAGTGCGTCATACATTTGAACTAAATACCCACCGAGCTTATATTGTGAGTAAGTATTGACTCCGTATTTTTCTACTAAATCAATATACAGATTAGATATATCACAATATAATTGAGCAAGTTCCTTAAATCCATTTAAGTGAAACGCATGAATCATTCGATCAATATGGCTTTGCTTAACTAACAATCTTAATGCAAGGCGCATCCAATCAACATCAAACTTCTTCATTTTTCTCAACTTCGTTTTTCGTAATCGCTTTACCAATTTCAATCTTTTCTTTTCGACGTTCGGATTTAAGTTTTCTTGATTCAGCAATTAGCTCATTTAAGTCCTGTACGATATTTCCTTCCACTCGAAATATATAAGTTCTATGTTTCGGATTTTTTCGATTACGCCTAATGGCTATTAATTCAGTAAAATATCCCTTATCTACGATTAGCGATTCTGCTATTTTAGGCGAATAGACTGTAACTGTTGCAGTTACATTATTTGTTTCTGTCATTTTTGTATCCTCCAAACTTAATGTTTCCAAATGTATCCGTCATACGGAATTCCGTTTTTTATGTGATTACAAATCACAGAAGGAGTATATCCATTCTGTTTTCTCAATTCCGGAAAACTATTATATTCAGCAATCAGATTATTCTGTAAATCATATTGTAAAATCTTCTTTTCTCTTTGCTTTGATCTTCTCTTTTGACAATCTTTCCAATTAAGATTTCCCTTATCATTTGTCCATTCTAAGTTAGTCCATTTATTATTTTGTCTATTTTCATCCAGATGATTTACAACATTATACTGATCAGGTTTTGAATTTCTTACAAACGCGAAAGCAACCAATCTATGACCAGATATGTATTTTATCTTCCCATCCTTATATAACTTAAAACGAACATATCCATAATTATTTATCTTTCTATGTAATATTCTCTTGCTATACAAACTATAAACTCTACCATAATTACTAATCAAATAATTATCAAAACATTCGCCGTTCACAACAACTTTTTTAAATTCTTCGTCTTTCGCAATTTTCTGAATATCTTTCATTTCTCATTCTTCACCATTTCTTCCCGCAAATATCCTGCAATTATAATTTTTAAAAATAGTCCAGCAGGATAGACAATAGCGCACGATTACATTACTTCTTCTGCGTGCTATCCTGCCGGACTTATATATAAAATACAGCCACTATTGCAGCTGTAGATTATAATCATAGGCGCACTGGACAAAGCCACTGTGCCTACAAGAACGAAGGCAAAATACTATTTCATGGCTAAATAATAGTATTTACTTTAGGCAACGCTCTTACAAGCGCAGGCAGGTGATTGTCCGCCTTTAATCCAGCCCCATATAGGTAGCCATCAGTTCACCACAGCCGTTTTTCTTTTTTTTTAAGAAAGGTGGAGATTTGAACTCCGTGCAAAACGGCAAAAGTTACCGGAAATATTAATGAGCTATAATAATCAACCTGTTTCCAAGTTGTTATTACTAAATTTAAAGTTCGATCATAAAAAACCGATCGAAATAAGCATCTAATTTTTGAGCGTCTGACAGGTACAACATAGCTTTCCCCGTCTTAAACCGTGACAGACAAGATTCGTCAATGCCGGTAATCTTACTGATTTGCTTTGCTTTTAGTCCAACATCATTAGTAGCGTAGATTAATCTTTTTCTGAGCTTTCCCTGATCCATGATTGCACCTGCCTTTCATTTTAAATTGGTAAAAAATAATTTGAAATATATTATTTTACCAAAAACAGTACTTCCTTCAAATAAAATAAATCCCTGAAAAAATGTTGTGATATAACATTTTTCGGGGATTCAGTTTTTTGTAAATTTTACTTTTTATGCGTCTTGCTTTTGTTCATACTCATCTAAAAACATCCAGTGATAACCGCCGCTTGTTTTCCTTCTTTTCATACAAACGCCATCAACATCATCCCCTCTAAATCCCATTGATCTATCGGCTGCGCGCGCGCTTGGAAATACTTTTCCGTCTTCTAATCTAATAACAGGTTTTTGATTCTGATATACTCCCGGCTGCTTTGCAGTAGATTGATCAAAGATGAATTCATAATGCTCTTTTGTTTTTGACGGAACATAACGGTTAATCCAGTGTAGCATTCCCTTACAAGTGTTCGGAAGTTCAATTTCTTTTCCATCTTGCCTTATATAGTTTAAGCGTACTTTAGGAACAAGCGGATTTTTTAGATTGCTCTCAATCATATTATGCCGTTTTAGGCTTTCAAGGGCATCAGGCCAATCCCGTGTTTTAATTCCTGCCAATTGACAAATCCGGAATTTCGGAATTTCCCCGTGCTTTTTATTTGTACCAATCTTGATCAATTGCTCTTTTTCATTTCCAGTATTAATTTTTAACCAAATATAAAGCATAGCATAATATAATTTTTTGCTGCGCCGAGTTTTTAATTGTTTATTAACAAACTTCTTATCCGCATCAGTAATGAATACTTTAGCTTTAATATTGTCAACCATCGGAATATCTTTTCTTGTAGAGGATAGTTTTTCGCGTTTCTTTTTCGCGTCAACAAGTTTATAATACTTTTTATCAAGTTCTTCCAGATTATATATTTTACTTTCCTGCTTTTCACCTTTTGCTCTTGCGATCATCTGATCAGGAAAGCATTCCCACAAAATATTTTTAGTAGTAATGTGTGAAAATGATTTTTCTGTGTAATAACAAATAATCATATCATTAATCAGACGATCTATATTAGGCTGGATCATTAATAGCTCAACTCTGCAATCGGCAAAGAAAAGCTCAAACTGCGAATTGTACGTTGATTGTCTTTCGGCATTATCGCTGTTAAGATCGGAAGGATCTTTTCCATTGTGGATTTCCTTAAAAAATTTTGAATATTCACTATTTAACGATAATAGCTTCTGTTTTACTTTTTTGTAGATTGTACCATTAGTCAAATCATAATCTCCCTGCAACAGCGTTTTCCAGTCAAACTCAGGCACATTATATTTCAACCGGATTTTTGAAATCTGATCAAACATATAATGGGAAATCCTGTGCATATTAGATGTTGAGTTATCATGAAGCGATCGTGTTTCACTATCAAAATCCTTAATATTCTCTTGTGCCGTTTGTTCTGCACCATATTCTTTATAGCTCCTGAATTGAAAGAACCACGGATTTTTACTGTCTTTCAAAACTCTTTTAATTTCTTTTGGCACAATAGCTTTAACACCAGTTTTAACAAAATCAATTGTTAAAGAATCAATCACGGACATCACTTTAATATAATCCATTATTTTACCATTATTCGGATTTTCAGGCGTAATCATATTCCAAAGTTTCGAGGTATTATTAACCGTAGTTCCAATATCGTTCCTAAACCCAACAACATCACTTTTTGCCATAGCCAGATAGTTATCGGCTTGCACTTGCTGATTTTCATTGGATTGATCAGAATTAAACAAAATTGTATTTGCTTCCTGCTTCTTCGCCGTCTGGACAATCTCAGGAGAAGAAATCCCAAAAATACAGTCTCCATCCAGATCAGCAGAATTCATTCTCAATAAGAATGTATCATACATGGATGTTATGTATCCTGTATCTTGATACTTAAACCACTTCTTAATCTTCTCCCAATTCTCGCCGCTCTCGTCAACCACCTTCGCTGGACAGTGTTCACAGGCAATATGCGGGAATCGAATCAAATCGATTTCTTTTATTTTCTTATCTACAAAATATTTATTGTAGACCTCTCTCGCCTTTAGCAGCCCCGTAGGTTCTAATCCGAAGCTCCGTTGTGCAAGCCCAAAGAGATCCGGTTCTAGCGTCTGATAGCTGCCATCGACGCGAATCCTGATACAATTAATTCGCCTAAAATTAGTTAGTTCTTTCTTAATACAATCCCTTACATACTCATCATTCGCCAAAGCATGATTATATTTCAGTGCCATAAGAACAGGCGGGACATGATCGTCAGTCTGATCCTCATCATCAAGATTCCTCCATTTAATAAAGCTATCAATATCAGTATGCGCTTTCCTGACGGCCCTAACTGTTGGAGCGCAAAGAGATTTAATCTGATCGTCTGTAAATTGTAACGACTGTAGTGGCTGGTAGCTTATAACACAGTGGTCTTTAACACCTTTGGGGGATTTCTGTGTCCCTCGATAAGGAATCGAGTAATGACTAATGCCAAACGTCCGATGATAGCCGTACAGATCAGTATTAAACGCTGTTTCCCATTCGCTGAAACTGTTGTATAGCCCTGCAAATTTAACCATAGATTCCGTTAAAATACAGTCGATCTTATCATCAAATAGATCCCACACACGGTTCCAACGGTCTGTAATCTTTCTCTTACCATATTCCTGCGCGAACCCCTTGATATCGAAAACATACAGATTCCCCTTTGTGGCAGGAGCCATTCGCACTTGCCAGCTTGCCGGAAGATAATCAAGCCCTAATTCATTTTGCCATTCTCTGGCCTTATCTACATCGACCAACCCGCAGCCGTCAAACGGTAAAATATCAATTTCTTTTTTGACATTATGCTGTACTTTAGTCGATAGCTCATATTGATCATTTTCATTGATCCTACCTGTCACCACATCAAAAGTGTCTGATACTTTCTTGTGATAATCCTTAATGATTACAATATTCGGCGCAGAAACAGGTGTAGAATCCGTGCAACTTAATCCGAGATAGGCATTCCATTTACAAGCCGGTTTTACCTTGCTTGGATCATGCGGATCAATTCCACACATACCAATCTCAAAAACCTTATCATAGAGTTCAGCAGCCACAAACAATACTTTCTTCTGTCGATTTTGGCCTGAATTACAGAATATTCTTTTAAACTTTTTACCGTTAACATAAATAATCCCATCATTGTACAGGTGCTGGG
>DNNJ01000278.1:17859-18318 GCA_003487955.1 Clostridiales bacterium
TTACCGTTAACATAAATAATCCCCGGCTCTAATTTATTATCAAACAAAGGAGCATATCTTTTTGCGCTATTTCCGATTTTAAGCTCTACAATATCTTTTAAAAACGGATAACCCCTTTTACCCCTCTCTGCATTCTCAGGATTCAAAGTTTTTACAATCCGAAAGAATTCGCTTTCCTTAATAAGGATTGTTGCTTTCTTAACTGCTTTCTTAACTGCTTTCTCAGTTTTAATTTCTCCGCTTTTAATACCTTTTAAAATTGCCTCATTAGGGAGAAGCTTCCCTTTTGTATCACCATTTACATATAACTTTTCTTTATCGTCCACAAGATAAAATTTATTATCATACACCATATTTAAAATATGAACGCGGATTACCTCATTTTGCATTGCCTTATTATTTTTCTTACCCATTTTTTATTTTCATTACTCCTTTTTAAGCTAATTTTTGATTTTTTAC
>DNNJ01000278.1:18488-18710 GCA_003487955.1 Clostridiales bacterium
TAAGCTAATTTTTGATTTTTTACTGTTTTTAAAAACGTAGTATCCATGCGGAGTTTCAGACTCATGTGTCAAAAACGGGAACCTTAAATTTGAACTTTATATCTCTTGAAAGCCGCATGAACACTAGCTTTAGTTTTTTAAAGTGTCAAAAACGGGAACCATTGTATCATATGATTAATATAGGCGATAGCCAATACCAGCGTAGTCCCGTGACTCCCGCCT
>DNNJ01000278.1:18899-33888 GCA_003487955.1 Clostridiales bacterium
TAGTCCCGTGACTCCCGCCTTTACAGAATTTTTTAAGCTATAAGCGTATAAGTATTACAGAGTATACCTTTATCTGTATAACTTTTCTCTACATCTAATATTTTACTTTTAAATAAATGCTGTATATGCTCACAAATATGGCCTTTTGATATACCTGTATCATTAGATAAAGTATCATAAGAAACATCTTTATCTTGTTGTAAATTCCTTACTAAACATAAATATACCAAATAGTCCTGTTGTTTTATGATCCCATTAATCAATAATATGGTTGCGGCATAATAGTACCGAGTATATCCCTGTCCGTAGTTGGGAATTTTAATCAATCTATAAGTACCATACCCATCACACGCTATGTACCCTTTGAAGATCAAATCTCTGAGTACAGTTTTTAACGTATTCCTTGCTAAACAGCATTTTTGAGTTGTGGGGTTTATAATTTCTTCCTGTAGCTGTTTATACGTCAATCCCTCATCATGAAGGTGCAGAACGCTTAATATTAGATAATGATTTCCACGCAATTTCTTAATTACCCTGTTTTGAAGCAAATGATTATCTATTGAAATTTCTTTGGTTTTCAGTTTGGCAGGTGAATTATCGTACACCGTTTTACAATTGTATTTATCACAGTATCTATTGAGTATGGATTGGTGAACTTTATCTTCCAATTTGCAACCCAATAGTTTATAGTCAGATTCCCAATACCGTTTAAAATCAGCAGCAATCTCATTAACTGATTTTGGAGGTCTGCAACGCTGGTTCCATTCAAGTACCAGCTTCAGAGCATTGCTATAATTATATCCCCTGATCGTTTGCAGATACTTGACGATTCTTCCTAAGCAGAAATTCCTTTCCCCTTGCTGAACTCCCTCGGATATCATCTTTTCAACACAATAATAACTGGAAACTGCATTATACTCTTTTGGTGGAAGCTGCTGCACTTCCTTTACCTTTGAGGATTGCTTTGCATAACTGATTATTTTTTCCAGCTTATTTAAACTATATGGCTTGAACTGTGGACTACCATAATTATTCGTAATAATATTAACTAGTTTAGAATCATGCTTTAGGTTAAGGCTTGTCGGTAATCGTGCTAATTGTGTTGTTAATACCGCTTCGGGGTCTGCTCCTAATACTTTACATAGGTTTTTATTGATTCTTGTTACTCTGTCAATATCTATCGTTTTCTGTGTGGCAAAATAGAAATGAAATCCGTTACCAGAATCAACAACACAATGATAGAAGATAAACGGCAGAATCCGCTTGATATGATGACAGAAGTCTTTTACATCGTCGTATTGTGGATAGTCCTTGCGGTCATAATCCAGAAATAATACTTTTCGTGCCATCATGTATTTAGCTGTTTCGTTCTGGCCCTTTGTAGTACATACACCAACGTATAAGTTGTAATTGTATTTGTACTTTTGGATTATATCTTTAATCTCTGTAATGCTTTTTACAAAGAAAGTTTTGATTAACGGCTCTTCGTTCTCTCTCTGCTTGATCGCTTTGATCCTTACAAATTCAATTGGTTTTAGTTTTAAGTCATTGGTTTCTGGATCAAAATCAAATAATAGTTTCAGATAGTTTTCTAAATTTTGTACGCTCATTAAATCTAAAAATCACTCTTTCTTTTCTTCTAATATGTTTCATTTAATTATCCTTTCGATGTTAAAATGAATAATTGTTTATGTGTTAATGCAATCTACTTTTGTTCTATTTCGGAATATGGTTCGACACTAATTTTAAATATTCTGGTGCTTTTCTTTTAAATGGCATTGATCTATGTGTTTGATTATTGATGATATACCCATCTTTTTTATTTAGGGTATAGGTTGGAATATTATTCTTTTCTGCAAATTCCTCCATAATAGAAGGTTGCCCATCAAGCTGTCTTAACTTACTGGCCGTGGAGAGCGTTTCAACTGCAAATCTGGAAATCTCATTATTGGTATAGTCCCAAATAAAATCCTCAAATTTGTCACCTAACGGAGAACCCATATTGTAAGTTTTTAGTTTGTTGACTGTATAGAAATAATCTTTCCAACAATCATCTTTGCTGTGGTTGTATTCCTTTTCTATGGGAAACAGGTTTACAAATTCTTTCGGTGTCAACAGTTCCATTAGGCTTTTAACTGCCTGTATGATTTTAAACTTAAGTTCTATTTCCTCTCTTTCCGCATACTCCTTATGTGCGTACTTGTGAGTATTGATGTATTTTACTCCATATAAAACGGCTCGCCTCAAAGATACACGGTCTGGATTCTTTGAATGTATCTCATTGGTAAATGCTTTTAGGTAGCGTTTATATATAGGTGTTCCCTGAACAACACGCAATTCCATATTAGTTATTTCTCCTTTAAATTTTAAATTTAATATTTTAATCCATAAAACCGATCCAAATTTCATTTACGGTAGAAAATAATCTAATATGATAAGTCATTGATACACCAAAATCAAACATATCCGCGCATTCATCTTCATTTAGTTTTTCGATGGATTCAATTTTAACAGTGTTTATATTTAGCGAACCCATACCTTCAATACAAGCAGTAGATTTTCCCTCTACATTTCTTATCATATTGTTATTATTAAATGAAAGCTGATTATTGATTTCCTGACATTGGTTGAAATATGAGGAATATATTTCCAAACTGTTATTAGGATCGTTGTTTTCTACATTGATAAGGAAACCGGTTTTATGTTGAACAAGATCATTAATTTTCTGCTCCTTTGTGCGGTTAGTCCATACTACATCTTGCATAGTTTTAGAATCCTTTCTTTTGGCTGTTTTAACCAAAATTCATTATAAATTTTTTGTTTATTTCACACAATTTTTCATGAAGTCAAGTTTTCAATTAATTTTTTAAATTATCTTGCTTCAACTCCTGCTTGTTCTTGTAAGAAATTATACATTTTCTCCTTATTTATTCCCTCTCCATAGATTGATTCATACGGGTTGTATTTTCATCATTCAAGGTTTTGGCTATTTTCAACGAACACTCCTGCTTTCCATCATCAAATAAACCTTTCATTTCACCGTAAATCAGATTATTGTCGTGATCAAGTAAAACATCATGCACTTTCCCGCAATTTGGACAGACATAATCCGTTGCCTTATTCCAATCTTGAACCATCAATTTATGATTGTATTGGGCATCAAGCGGAACAATGAAAGTATTAACCCCACTGATTGCCGCTTCTTTTAACGATTTGTATCTGCCTGATCCTATCATCTGGTGCCCTTTATGTGTTTTGCTGTCTCCTATATAAAATAGGAAATAGTAGTTTTTAAGCCTTACCCTGTTCCTCAGTTTGACTCTACTCATTATTATTTTCACTCTTTTTCTTATTTTAATTTGAATAATCTTTATAAGCTTTGACAATACTGCCCATTGGAGCCAGTGGGATTAAAATACAAGCATAAGCATTACCTCCTTTCAATATCATTTCTCTAATCAGGAAGCAACGACAGTACAAGCAGCGTCATAATCATCAGCAATTTTTTTTATTTCTGGAATACTATTAAGCAACTTCCTGATTTCCTCAAATTCTTCTGGCGTTACTTTAACCGACCAATAGGAATCGTGTCCCTCTCTGTCATTGTGAGTTTCAAACCAATGTTGTTCATTCCACCGTCTTTACCAACATTAAATCTATGACCTTTTTTAATTGCTGTTTTTCAGCATTAGTCAATTCAATATCAAAAGTTGTGATTTCATAACCGCCGTCACGTTCCAATTCTTCAAGAGCATCACGTTGATTATTAGTGCATTCTTTATTTAATTTTTCGTCTTCTATCATACCGTGTTTTATTAATGCTTTTTCTTCTTCGTCCATTGCTTTATCTAACATTTTCTGCCACATCTTTTTGTCCTGTTCGTTTTGTGAGTTGTAATCAAAAACACATGGTTTACACCACGCCGAAAGGCAAGGTTCTCCATCAATTCCACAAAACAGATAAAACTTAGTCAAATCATCGTCATTACCGAAAAAATCCATATTTACCATAAAATCATAAAGAGCCATTATCATATCACTTGTTAAAATACTTTCGTCATTATAGCGAAACGTAAAATCTTCATCCAACACTGTTTCTTTGTCATTAAAATCAATTTTGTTTACATCAAAAGCACCATCAAAAATAACCTTACCGTTGTCCGAGATTTTCATAATAATTCTTCCTCCTAATAATTTTAGATTTCAAATCCAAACGGTACAAGCTCAACAGGACATTGCGGTTGCGTGTAGTCGGCAAGCTGGCAGATGATACATTCCTGATGATCGTAGCTGATCCATGCAGCACGATAGCGATTTCCAACAACGGAATCAGACACAAGCTTCATTTTTTTCCTGATTTTTTCAGGGACAACGCGATTCATATTTTGACAAACGGCAATTCTGCATTCTTCAAGGGACATTTTTAAAACTCCTCCTTTCCTGTTGTTCCCGCTGGTTCAGCAACTTTCCCAGCAACGGCCCATAAGCGCCTTTATAGATGTCTACTGTCGAATGGGCGCTGAGGATCGATGCACTGGTCAGCATGGCGGTTAGCATGGCGGCTTCACGGTCTGTCAGATCAAGGATCATTCTTGTCACTCCTTAAAAAAGATTAGTTTTAAGGCGGGTGCTTGATTTCAATGGTGATTTCTGGAAATCCCCTTCCCATTTGTAATATCCAATTCTGCTATCAACAAGTAAATTATTCAGTACATTTTTGATTCTACTAGTTCATCTAATTCATTTTGTACTGTTTTTACTTCATAATCATATTTTAGCGTGTAAAAATTGAATTGTCAAGTGTTTTCAAAATATTTTTAACTGTTCTTACAAAAATGTGTTTATATTGAATTGACATTGTACATAATAGTTGATATAATTAAAGATATTAAATAATGAAGGTGATCTAAATGCTTCCAGAAAAGATATTAATGAACTCCAATATTCGTCAAACAATTAAAAATGCGAGAATAAGTAAAGATATAACTTTGACTAAATTGGCTAATTCCATTAATAAAACCACAAGCTATCTTTCAGCATTGGAAAAAGGACGAATTAAGAGTATTTCTAAAAAAGATTTAATTACAATTTTGAAACAACTGTTTGATTTGAATAGTGATGAAAAAGCTGAATCAAAAATAAATGAAATCATAACATTGGACAACCCGAGTTCTGATGTAATAGCTGACAATGCTCAACAGGTAAATCTTTTTGATTTTGACTCAAATCATCCAATACAAAAATACAATCCATTCCAAAAAAAAGATATTAAAACTCAAATTAATTTCGTATCAGAAATATTTAAAAAGATTTTGGAGACAGTTTATCAGGATGATCCAGAAACCGTTGTTGATATTTTGAGGATTCTTCCACAAAATTTTATGTATGATACTGGCTTTATACTTGCTATTTTGGAAGCTCCATTTTTTGCCTTCAAAAAATTAAATCACGACGAACGGCAAGCATATTTAAACGAATTTGCTGATCTGTTCAATAAATATGCTTTGCTCGCAAAAAATAGGGATGATAATAGTAAGGACAAAGCTGAAGCCCAACAGGATAAACCCTCTAACACTGAATCCAATCCCAATGATTCAGGCGATTGAAGCTAAAATATTAAATCTCCGCACGCAACAAAAGAGCAGCCTGCACCAGATGGACGGTGTAAGCTGCTCTTTTGTTATTAAGATTTTAAATTTGCCTTATCAATAGCGTGTTGCTGTGCATGAACAAGATTATCGATGCCTTTCACTATCAAACTGATTAATTCTGTAATGCCTAAAACTAAAAGCATATTACCAGCAATTTCAAGACCTTTTACACCTAGTTCTAGTGCTTTAGTTTTAATAGTAAGACCAAGAGTAGCTCCTTGTGCAGCGAATAAATATTTAATATAACCAATGAGAGAAGCGGATGCACCGTTAAGGTGTGCTAAATAACCAGCTAAACTTGAATTGCTTACATTTATAGCATTTACATATTGTGCTTGCGCATGACTTGTTTTCTCAAGATTACTATTATATTCTTTTATTGCTGTAGAAACCTTTGTAATGTTCTCTTTCGAGACATTAGAAAATGGAGTTAATATCAATTAGTTGCTTATAATTAAATAAATTTAGGGAATTTATTTAATTTCATTATTGAAATATATTTATAATAATAGTATAATTATTTTATGGAGGTGTTATTATGAAATATTGTCCTAAATGTCATCATAACTTTTCAGATTCATTCGACATTTGTGTATATTGTGAAACGCCATTAATTAGTGGGGAAAATCCTAATCCAATAGAAGTCGATCCGCACTCAACAAATAACAAGCAAGAAATACATTCAAGCATAAGAGAATGTGAAAAATTCTTTGAAAACAATAATCAAAAGTATCAAGTTCATTGTCCTGCTTGCGGCTCTCCTAATGTTGAGAAGATTTCAGCCGCAAGTAAAATAGGGCACGGGCTAGCTTTTGGATTATTCTCTTTGGGAACAATTAGTAAAACATATCATTGTAAAAATTGCGGAGTAAAGTTTTAAGAAAAAGATGATTAATCCTTCCATTTGGTAATTGATAGAGATATTTTTATGTAAATTGGTTTTATTGTCCTGATCTTATACAACGTTCAAAAATTAAAATTGTAGAATCTATTGTCGCGTTTATACCACCAGCTATTCCACCTAACCCAATAACTGAAGTCGTTTTCCCTATTTCATTTGTAAATGTAAAAGCCAATCTCCAACCATTTATTGAATGTTCTGTAATTTCTAATTTCATATTATTTAAATCTACTTCACCTGTCGGTAGATCATTTATTACAGATATATCATATTCATAACAAGGATTCTTAGGAATTTGTTCATTTTTTGTATTATATATTTTATTAAATTTATCTTCGATATCAGAATTATTTAGTTTAGGTAAAAATAAATCAACTTTATTTTTATAAGTTTCATTATCACAAAAATTAGAGATCATTTTAGAATGAATATTTTTATTAATTAAGCTATCATTGGATTCAATATAATTTTTTAAATAATCTTTTGCTGTTTCATCTGTAATCTTATTTAAATATTCTACTAGTATTGATCTTGCTTTTGTATACCTTTCTTGATCCATAGATTTTGCATAAATATTTAAATCGTTTCTTCGATTGTTACATTCATTACATACATCATAATTTTTTAGATGCTTTTCTAAAGGATAAGTTACATCTGAAATTCTACTTAATTTTTTACCGCATATTGCGCAATTCATTTCAATAATCTCCTTTATCGTTTCACTAATTCTACTCTCCTAAGTATAAATAAAGATCCTCCTTTAATCATAAATTTATACCTCTTTTTAGCGTTATTCTACCGTGTTTCATGTATTCCTAATATAGTTTCATATCTGACCCTCCTTATGATGCAGAAAGGGGGAACGAAATTTGGTTTTCCTTTATGAGTAGGGACAAAATTTTGTATACACCTTTGATATTATATTCGAAAAGGTATGGTCATTTTAACCATACCTCAATATTGTCCAGCTTGTCAAGAATTGCCTGTAACGCTTTTTCATTTTCCATTCCCTACTACAACTCCCCTATTTAATTCTGTAACCTCAATTATAGGGAATCATTATGTAAAAAGCAAGTAAAACGTAATGATCTAAACATCCGACAAAAATTTATTTTTAGGTTTGAATATAAAAAAAATAGCTATCGCAATTTAACGATAACTATTTAAAATTTATATCCGCAATTTTTGCATTTGAATGTTTTACTGATATGCCCAAGTGAGAATACCCCAAATGCGATTCCAGCGCCTACCTTGCTCGCTGTAGAAATTTTCTCTACGTTTGGAGAACCACAAGCTGGACAACGTGGTTGATATTGGCTTGTTGATTGTGGTTTAGATGCATAGCTTGGATCTTTTAGTTTGCTCCATTCATCGTTACTAATTAATGGTACTCCGCATGTCGGGCAAGAAGTATAGTTTTTATCATAAAAGTGATTGCAGTTTGGGCATACCATTTGTGTTGACATAAATTCATTATAGTCCATTAATTTTGTACCGCATTTACTACAAATAGTATGTTGATCTCCACAGGCTCTTCTGCATTGGGGGCATATTTTCATAGGAATCAACTCTTTTCAAGAATTATATTATAGCATGTTCCGTTTGAATTTCAAGTATTTTATAATAAATTCCCTAAAATTTATTATAAAAAAGCAACGAATTTCTCATACTCCCCATCCCCATGAAACTATACTCACCTGTAAGGTTATCTCTAAATTTATTTATTTAATCACATTAAAATGATATACGTTATGGGATAGGTAAAGGGGGATCAAATTAGATCCCCCCCTAAGGAGCACTAAATTCCGTCCTCCTAATCTCCATTAGTGGGTATGCAAATTTGAGTACCCCAACACAGGGCACTGACATTGTCAGCGTTGACCTGAATCCGCAATTGATCGCTCTTTTTTGAGCGGGTATTAAGGAATTAGTTATACCGCCTATATTCCTATTTCTTTCTTTAATTTCTCATGCGTAATTAAATTTCCATTGTCTTTCACAGCTTCGTTAAGCTCTTTCTTTTCCATTGGGGTCAAACGTGTATAGTTTGGATCATTGAGAATAACCAAACGCTTGATAATATGCTCTACTGCCTGATGATCTTCTACCGTCAGTAAGTGCATGAGATCAACTAATTGCTTATCTGTCATTAAATACATCTCCTTTAGTGGGATACCTTATTTTACTACAGAATCATTATAAATTGCAAATGAATTTGCCACTATTTCATCTTTGCCATATGTAAGAATCAAATTCTTTTGATCTGTAGGGGAAAGACGCGCTAAAATCCTGCTTGCTACTGATGTCGTTATTTGTTTTTCGTCAACCATCGTTTGTAATTCCGGAATTAATTCAAGTATTTTCTTACTACGACGATACGTATTAATATCAATTCCTAATTTATTAGCTAATTCTTCTTGCGTAGCAGACTGTCCATTGGATAGTCTGGATAACTTATTACCGCCATTCTTAATTCCATAAATTCTTTCCAATTCACAAATAATCCTGCTAATCTTAAAACTATATGCATTTTCATTTATAATCTATTATAATTTCAAAGATAAGTCATTCAAAAGGTGAAACTATATTCCCAAACAGTTATATGTGAATTTATTGATTTAAATAAATAAAATTACACTTAGTTTGAATTTTAGGACAGTCTAAAATTGAGCTTACCGATTTCTTTAAATTCTACTTAACGCAAAATTGCGTTGAGTGCTGACAAGCTGACAGGAGGGTAAAATCTTCTCCCCCTGCCCCCAAAATTGGGGTGAGTTTTAACCGACCCCCATGGCAGACCGCAAGAAACAAACTGCATTTCCCCGCAAAAGATGATTGGAAAAGACCATTCACACCTTATGCGCGACATTAAAGGTTATATCAAGGTCATGGGCAAGAACCCAAAATTGGGGGCTTCAAATTGGTCGGACATGTTGCGGTCGCTCATTTTTTGAGTAGTCCTCAAAATTGAGGAATGACAACCAATCCAAAATTGGACCCGTTGATTTCTTCATACTAAATAAATAAATCAGGCACGATCATTTCGGGAGTATAGTTATACCACCTAAACATATAGAATTGATTTTAATGCGTAATTTACATTGTTTTTGATACTAAAAGCAGTATGGCTGCACAATAAAAAACAGACTGCCAAATCATACACTTAGCAATCTGTTCCTCTTATATGTGTTTATTGAAATATTCCTGTGTAACCTGCAATTGCTTTTTCAGGATAGCTTGCCACATGGCTTTATGAATCTCTCCACTGCCTTTAGATACTTTGGTTTGTCTGACATTCCCATCTTCATCACGTTTTCGGTAATAATAGTGATCTGTTTGTTTATATAATTCCCATTTGTCATTATCGCAAAATCGTTTCAGTTCTTTCCACTTTGGCATGTGACAAGCTCTCCAATCTTTGCAGCATTACCTAAGATCAGAGCTTTAAACACATAAGGAATATGAGCTTTGCGGTTAGGGGCCGTACCCCAATAGTTAAAATCAGTATAGAAATTTTCGGAATATTCAAGAATCGATTCTGCCAATTTCCGTTTAGCTTCTTTTTCATCTTTTCCGTTTTCTACCAAGTCAATCTCATTGAGAGACAAAGTGATTGATCCATCATCTTCAGTCTCTTCCTTTGCCGTGAAATGATAGGCATCCAGCAGCGATTCCATAAAATTAACATCGGAAAGCATCAGATAATCCCGTGTGCGCTTGATAAACTGTGGTTTTTCACGGATTACCTTATCTACTACCTCGCTCCAATCCTTCCGAACATCTGTGGCATTCATCGTTAGCATATCGTTCATCCCCTTACACCCCCCATTATAAGCATTAACGCACATTATGTCAATAGTGTACGCTTTATTGTATGAGGATGTTTGTCATTTTATTCGTGCGCAACTAAAAAGGCGTTACCCATAAAGGCAGCGCCATTTTAGCTATGCTTTATTTCTTCTTCATAATATTTTCTAACGGAGAATATGGCGCATAATTTACCCTTATATCTTCATCATCCAAGTCAAGGTATGCCTTTTCTGTCACTGTAACGCTGCTATGGCCCAGAATGCGGCTGAGAGTATAGATATTACCTCCATTCATTAAGAATCGCTTTGCAAAGTTGTTCCTAAGCATATGGGGATGAGCATTTTTAGTTCCCACTCTTTTGGCATGATCTTTAAAATTTTTTTCAAAATTAGATACCGTCAATGGTTTTCCTTCGTTAGTACAGAAAAGATAATCACTGTCACGATAACGATCTTTAAATTGAAGCCAACGCTTTAGATACTTTCCCATTTCAGCGCTATAGATCCTACCTTTTTTTCCTTTGGTGTTTTCAGGCGGCAAATAGATTGACCGTCTAACCATATCCATATCAGTTAGTTTAATTAAGAGGGTTTCGCCCAGCCGCATTCCAGTATCTATGAGAAGTTGGCATATAGTACAATCCCGATATTCGTGAAATTTTGACACATCAAATGATTTAATCAGATTTAAAAACTCTACATCTGAAAGATAATCTACTGGCCTATGTGCATTATTCAATGATCTCTTGATTCTTGCAAATGGATTTATCTTTATGTAATGATTCTCAAAAAGATAATTAAAAAACACCTTGATATTGCGAAGATAATTGTTGATGGTAATATCGCTCATTGGCTTATTAAGGTCTGATCTACTATCAGGATGGTTATATGCTTTACTTTGGTCATTTGCCACTATCGTATACTTTCCACGCTTTGATAGATATTCAATATATTCTTTGATATGACCTTCCCTAACCTCTGAAGCTTCCTTGATCTGATGAACTTCTATCATGTATCTTTCAAAGATTCTCAATGCTTGTTCATAGCTCTGCATCGTCTTAGGTCGTAAGTTTTGACTTTGGCAATAGCTCATAAAATCGTCAATGTCATAATCAAATTGAACCATAAAAACACTCCTTCACCTTATTGGGACGAAAATTCATGGCCCAATAAAGTAAAGGAGTTGGTTGGAAAAATTCTAAAAATTCATTGGTAAAAATAACGAATCCATGCGTACTTTAGCATTATTCATCGCTCCGAACTCATTTCCATTTTTCTGGAAAAAGCCAGTGTACAAGCCATTTTTTATCAGCTCGCGGATTTCATTTCCAGACGCAGCTTGTCACTGATCATCGCGATGAATTCGCTGTTCGTCGGCTTTCCGCGCGTATTGTGGATGGTGTAGCCGAAATAGGAATTCAGTATATCGATATCGCCGCGGTCCCACGCCACTTCAATCGCGTGGCGGATCGCGCGCTCCACCCTCGAGGGGGTCGTTTCGTAGCGCTTCGCCACGCTGGGGTAAAGCTGCTTTGTCACGGCGTTGATGATGTCCGGTATTTCAATCGCCATAATAATGGAATCCCGCAGATAGTGATACCCTTTGATATGGGCCGGCACGCCGATCTGGTGCAGGATTTCCGTCACCTGGATTTCAAGCGAAGGCTTTGCCTTGGCCGGACGGTCCGCCGGCTGCTCCCCGGCGGCGGAAAAGGTTCCCCCGCAAAGCTGGATGATCCGTTCCGCCAGGTCTTTGCCGTTAAAGGGGCAAATCACAAAATATGCGGCACCGGAAAGCATGACCTCGCGTTCCAGCGTGGGGCTGCTGAACGTCGACATGACAATAAACAGCGGCTGCTTTCCCAAACATTTTTTCTGGACCGAATGAATGACGCCGATCGCATCGAGGCGGGGCATAAACAGATCCAGAAGAACAACGTCCGGATTCTCGTGATCGATTTTTTCCAGGACGCGCAGGCCGTCTTTCGCCGCATAAATCACATCCAGACCTGCCATCTCAAAATCGCGCGAATAATTCCGATTGAATTCGTCAGTATCATTGGAAATCAGCAGTTTTAAATGTTTTTCCATTTTTTCTCCCCCTGTTAATTTTGTTGCAGATACATAATACCATATATTGTCAAAAATGGCAATACCTTACACAACATTTTTTATTGAGATGGGAGAAAATATTCAAGGAAGGATTAAAATACTGATTTTATGATGCTTTTTGATCAAGTTCCGTATTGACCTTTTGGGATATTTCCGCCATGTTTTCCGCAAGAATTCCGTAGCCGCGGGCGGGGTCGTTGACAAACACATGGGTCACGGCGCCCACCAGCATGCCGTTCTGAATGATCGGGCTGCCGCTCATTCCCTGGACGATACCGCCGGTTTTTTTCAGCAGCTCGGGGTCGGTAACGCAGATCACCAGATTTTTCGTCTGCGCGTCGTCGTGGTAGTTGATCGACTCGATCCTGATATCGTACGCCTGCGGGCTCCCGCCGTCGATGGTCGTATAAATCCGGGCGGGGCCCGTTTTCACCTCATGCTTTGCGGCCACCTTGACCGCCTCGCCGCTCACCGGCGAGGAATTGAGCGTGCCGTAGACGCCGGACGGGGTATTCTCCGCCAGCTTTCCGATGGGAAGGTCGCTGTTGAAATAGCCGCGCAGCTCCCCCGCGCGCCCTTTCTGGCCGCGGATCACACCGCTGATGGTGACCGGCACGACTTCGCCGCTGCCGAACGGCATCAGCTTGTTGGTGTCCACATCGCAGATCCCGTGCCCCAGGCCCCCGAAGGTTCCGGTCGAGGGATCGTAAAATGTCACCGTGCCGATGCCGGCCGTGCTGTCGCGCACCCAGAGCCCGCCTTTATAGCTTCCGTCCACATCGGACAAAATCGGCTTTAAAGTGGCGGTCAGCTTCTCCTCGTTCCGTATGACGGAAAATTTCAGCGGCTTTCCGCCGCTGGATTCGATGATTTCAGCCACCTGATTTTTCTGGCTGACCTTTTTTCCATTGATGTCCGTGATGATGTCGCCGATTTTCAAACCCGCCACGGCCGCGGGATTGACGGTTTTTCCTGCGCTTTCAATGTCGGCCACGCCGACGATCACAACGCCGTTTGTAAATAACTTGATGCCGAAAGGAGTTCCGCAAGGCACCAGAAGTTTTTCTTCCACCACATTGACTTTTACCTTTTTGATCGGCACCGCGTGAAAGAGCATCAGTTGCGCCTGATAGCTCTGATTCGGCGCCCTCAGGGAGGAAGCCGTGATTTCCTGTTTGCTCCGGGCATTGACGATGCTGACGCCGAAGCGGTCCAGCCTGAGGCTGCTGCCCGCCGTCACCCGATAATCATCGGGCAGAGTATAATGGTAATACCCGACTGCCGCCCCGCAGCAAAAGACAAGAGCAGTGAAAAGAGATGCCAGCCTTTTAAAAAATTTTTCTGATTTTTTCAATCATTCACCTCCTTTCAACCCTTAATCTTTGTTGAAACGGCTGCTTTTATGTTGTCAAATCTGTCGTCAAAAGGCTCGATTTAACAGTTTGAGCCGTTTCTTTTATCTCGTCGCCACGGGTTTCTAAATATTAAAAAATTTTTCATTTTTTTCCATTCTTTTTTCCGGATTTATCGGAACGCGGAATCCGGCAAGCCTTTCTCCTTTTTTGTAAAAATATAGAAAAAATCGGAGGGCGCCGCAGTTGCGGCCCTCCGATTTTTCGGCTTTTATTTTGCGTGGGCCTGCCTGGCCCGATGTCAGTGGAACTATTCGGCGATATTCACAATGTCCAAGCCTCTTTGCTTGGCATAATGAACTGTCTGCGCCGTACCACTTTGATTTCTCAACAAGGCACAAATACAATGTGTCGAGTGGTCAACCATATAACGGTTTCGTTTTTTCATACAATCAACCGTGTAGGCGTCGGAAACATACACAACTTCGTCCGCACTCTTCAGCAAATAACGGTACAGGTTCCTGGCTTTACTATCCCATCGAGCGTCTTGATCTCTGCAAGGTAATGCCAATATCAGATCAATCGCGTATCCCGTCTCCTTTTTGGCGGCGATAAAAGCCGCCGCCATTTGATCAAACCCTAACGCACCGCCTGAGATAAAAGTGGTTATTCCCGATTGAATCTGCTTTTCTATTTCCTCATGTAGCCTTTTCAGAATATGGCTGATTTTATCTGCGGGCAATGTTCTGTGCCCCGCAAAACAGCAGATTTTATCTCCCATCAATAATTCTCCTTTCTGTGGGATATATCCTACAATACCACATTTCCGTTTGTGGGACAAGTCCCGCAAAAAATACAGGAATCATTGATAAAATGAATGTGGGATATATTGCACAAGGAGGGGATCCTATTAAACTGAAAGACGCTATTTCAAGACGGATAAAATTGCTGTGTAAGGAACGGAATTTAAACCCCAGCAGCCTCGCATATCTTTGCGGCATAGACCGCTCCACCGTTTACAGTATTTTAGGAGACAAAAGCAAAAGCCCTGAAGTCGCCACCATAAAGAAAATATGCGACGGGTTGGAAATTACATTAGGGGAATTTTTCTGTTCGCCGGAGTTCGACGGGCTGGAACAGGAGATAAAGTAACAGGGAATGCCG
>DNNJ01000342.1:0-1971 GCA_003487955.1 Clostridiales bacterium
TCTTTTTTAAACGCTTCGAATACGGGAACCAGTATTGAAGCTATTAAACCTCCGGAAAACCCGTTGTTGTACAGATTAGTGCCTCCATGAACTATTCCGATATTCATTACCATGGACAGGTGTAAAAAACCGGCTAAAACACCCGCATAAGTACCGTACTTGCCGGCTACCGGTGCTAATGTAGTACCGAATATTCCTGCAATTATAATCGGTGTTGTCTGTATATCCCATATATTAAGTATGCCTCCCAAGAAAACTCCGGCCATAATGGGAATTGAGTTTCCGGGATTATTGCCAAAAGCTGAGAAACCAACAACAGTAAGAATACCTCCTATTATGGGACCGTTAAAATCCCCGCTGGTAATATAAACAAAAGACATACATAATAAACCCATTATACCCATGTTGACAAGTGTAAGACCGTACCCAATCAATTGTGTGTAATCTGTTATTAATTTTCCAGAATATTTAAATATTTTTTTGTATCCCTTAAATGATTTATTGTTTATTAAATATCCTAATATAATCAATAAAACAAAATAAGTAAGCAATAAATTTCTGAAAAGCTCACTGTATTCGCTTGAAAGAATAAGCTGCTGCTTTATGTCAATACCAAAACTTTTTAATAATGAAACTATTAAAGTACCCATGAGACCCGCAGTAAAGCCTACGTTATACAAATTATAACCACTATGCAGTCTTGACATATTAGAAGCAAGAGGTGTAATTATAAACCCTCCCAAAATACCAAATAAAACACCTGCAATAATTCCGTGATACAGGGGCAAACCTACAGAAAACGAAAGCTGGCTCACTACAGGTGCAAGACATGTTGAAAACATAATAACAACAACAACTCTTTCAAAGGATATTTTTTTGTATTTAGTATATAAAATCCCGCCAATATACATTGGCCATATATTAAAAATAGTTTTGCCAAAGAAAGCAAACCCGGTTAAAGTAAATATGACAGCAATAATTGCACCGTTGATTTTTACATTCAATTTATATATAATAAATATATTAATAAGTACTATTAAAGATACATTCAATAATGTAGCGCCAAAACCGCCGACCGCCAAGTAATCCGTCAGCAAAATATCAGGTGCCAAGACTATTTCATTAAGACCGGAAAAAATATTTGAAGGAGTATCAAATAGAAATGCTAATGTTAAAAAAGCAATAGGAAGTACTAAAAAAATCAAAAAATGGGTATGCCTGCTCATTTTAATTTCAGTATTATTTTCAGCTAAGTTTTGCATGAAATTTTCTCCTGCTTGCAAAAGAAATCGTTCTACATTGATAATATTTTAGCATATGAATAGATAATAATCAACATTAATATTTAAATAGTTTTAAAAATACAGGACATGGTATATAATAAAAGTGCCCCTATACAAAAAATGTTCCCTGATTAGAGTCTCTGCGGGTGAGCATTTAAGAAATTTACAAATTTATAAAAGGAGAATATATGAAATTAATATCTTGGAATGTGAACGGATTAAGAGCTGCAATCAGTAAAGGATTTGTTGATATATTTAAGGAATTTGACGCTGACATTTTTTGTGTTCAGGAAATAAAACTGCAGGAAGGACAAATAGAATTAAATTTAGACGGATATTACGATTATTGGAATTATGCCGAAAAGAAAGGGTATTCCGGAGCAGCTGTATTTACAAGGCATAAACCTTTATGTGTTACTTATGGAATGGATATTGAAGAGCATGACAATGAAGGAAGAATAATAACTTTAGAATATGATGATTTTATCTTAGTTAATGTTTATACTCCGAATTCTAAAAGGGAATTATTGAGACTTGATTATAGAATGGTATGGGAAGATGACTTCAGAAACTATCTTCTTAAATTGTGTGAAAACAAACATGTAATAGTATGCGGTGATTTAAATGTGGCACATAAGGAAATAGATTTGAAAAACCCGAAAACAAATAGAAAAAATGCAGGATTTAC
>DNNJ01000342.1:2165-8997 GCA_003487955.1 Clostridiales bacterium
GATGAAGAAAGAGATAAGATGACAGAACTATTAAGTGCAGGTTTTATTGATACCTTCAGATACTTTTATCCTGAAAAAGAAGATGCATATACATGGTGGTCTAATTTCTCAAAGGCAAGAGAAAGGAATATAGGTTGGAGAATAGACTATTTCATCACTTCATCTTCCTTTGAAAAAAGTCTGTTGGATGCTGTTATATATCCGGAAATATACGGCAGCGACCATTGTCCCATAGGGCTGATAATAAAATAATTTGTTGATTATTGTCATGGCTTAAGTTATAATTATATTGATTAATATAAACTGCATCAATATAATGTGGATAATATGGTTCCAAAGTTTCTACCAAGCAACCGTAAATTGCTTGACTATTGATAGTATTATTCTATTGATGCGAGTAAGGTACTGTTCGCATTTTTTACTTTCTTGATGCAAGGTTTATATACATAGGAGGATGTAATGAAAAAATATTTAAGCATTATTTTAGCACTGATAATGGTACTTTCATTGTTAACTGCGTGTGGTTCTAACGGACAACAAGCAGAACCTGCACCGGAAGGACCGGAAGCTTCGGGAGAAGGTATTTTCCCTGCAATTGCCAAAGAAGATGTAAAGGTTGGAGTAATCCATATCGGGAATCCTGCTGATGGCTCCGGTTATACCTTTGCACACGATCAGGGAATAGTAGCAATGCAGAAAGCACTTGGCCTTAGCGACGGCCAGATAATTCGTAAAAACAATGTTAATGATACAGACCCTACAGCTACTGATGCAGCTATACGCGAATGTATTGAAGAAGGAGCACACATCATTTTCGGCACAAGCTGGGGATATATGGATACAATGGATGCATTAGCCGAAGAATATCCTGATGTTATATTTTCACATGGTTCAGGGTATAAAAGCAATGATAGAAACTTTAACAATTATTTCGGAAGAATTTATCAGGCAAGATATTTATCAGGAATTGCAGCCGGATTAAAAACAAAAAGTAATTTGTTAGGATATGTGGCAGCAATGGGGAAGGATAATTCAGAGGTAACCGGAGGATTAAATGCATTTGCAATGGGAGCATATTCTGTTAATCCTGATGCAAAGGTTTATGTAAAGGTTACAAACAGCTGGTATTCACCGGAAGAAGAAACAAATGCTGCAAAAGCATTGATAGCTGAAGGCTGTGATGTAATAGCCCAGCACTGTGACACTCCCAATCCTCAGCTGGAGGCAGAGAAGGCGGGTGCTTTCGGTATAGGTTATAATTCAGATATGTCTAAGGATGCTCCAAAGGCTACCATTACATCTGCAGTATGGAATTGGGGGGCCTATTATACATGGGCTGTAGAAAAGGTTATTGACGGTACATGGAATAGTGAAAATTATTACGGCGGGATGAAGGAAGGCATGATTGATATTTCACCTATAAATGAAAGTATTGCCGCGGAAGGTACTCAAGAAAAAATCGAGGAAGCAAGACAGTCTATTATGGATGGCACATTCAATGTTTTTGATGGAGTAATCGAAACAAATGACGGCTCCAAAGTGGGAGAAGAAGGTAAAACATTAGATGATGGAACAATCACCGGCGGAATCAATTGGTATTTTAAAACAGTAGAAGAAAAATAATTCAATGGGGGTTGGTTGTTGCCAACCCCTAATAACATACAGGAGATTATGTTGAAAACAAATGAAGATTATGCAATTGAACTTAAGGGTATTACAAAATCCTTTGGAAAAGTAATTGCAAACGAAGATGTTAATCTTGAAATAAAATACGGTGAAATTCTTGCTTTGCTTGGTGAAAACGGCTCCGGAAAAACTACATTGATGAATATTTTATCCGGCATTTATTATGCTGATGAAGGTACAATATTTATTGACGGAAAAGAAGTTTCCATAACAAATCCACACGAAGCTATAAATCAAGGCATAGGAATGATTCACCAGCATTTTAAATTGGTTGAAGTATTCAGTTCAATGGATAATATTGTTTTAGGCACAAAGGGGAGATATGTAAAAAACAGCGTTTTAAAGGAAGAAATCCTAAGAATGAGCAATAAATTCGGGTTAGAAATTGAGCCTGAAAAAAAGGTTTACAATATGTCTGTAAGCGAGAAACAGACAGTTGAAATAATGAAAGTGTTGTATAGAGGTGCCAAGATATTAATTTTAGACGAGCCTACTTCAGTTCTCACACCACAGGAAATAGAAAAACTGTTTATAATATTGCGTAAAATGAAAGAGCAGGGAAATGCAATAATTATTATTACACATAAACTGCATGAAGTTTTAGCCATCAGTGACAGAGTTGCAATACTTCGAAAAGGAAAGGTTGTTGACACGGTCAATACCCGGGAGACTAATGAAAAACAGCTTACGGAGTTAATGGTGGGAAGACCCATCAGTCTTGAAATCAACCGCCCTGAAACAAAGAACAGAAAGACTGTTCTAAAGGTAGTAGATCTTTCTGTTGTAAATGAGGATGGTACAATAGGTTTAAACAATATTAACTTCAAGCTGAAAAGCGGAGAAATATTAGGTGTTGCAGGAGTTGCGGGAAGCGGGCAAAGGGAATTATGCGAAACTATTGCCGGACTTATGGATGCTAAAACAGGTGCCGTATTATATAATAAAGAAAATATTATAGGGAAAACTCCCGATGAAATTATAAATTTGGGCATAAGCATGAGTTTTGTGCCTGAGGACAGATTAGGCATGGGGCTGGTAGGCTCCATGGACATGATAGAAAATATGCTGCTTAAATCATACAAAAAAAACAAAGGTTTTATAATTGATAAGAAACCATCTAAGCAGTTGGCTGAAGAATTGGTCGATAAACTTAGTATTGCAACACCGGGGGTTGAAACTCCCGTAAGAATGCTTTCAGGGGGAAATGTCCAGAAGGTTCTATTGGGGAGAGAAATTGAATCGGAGCCAAATGTTCTTATTACAGCATATCCTGTAAGAGGTCTTGATATAAATTCATCTTATATAATTTATGAGCTATTAAATGAGCAAAAGAAAAAGAATGTTGCAATATTATTTATAGGAGAAGATTTGGATGTTTTGTTGGAGCTGTCCGATAGAATTATGGTTTTATGCCATGGTGAATTAATGGGAATTGTGGATGCAAAAAATACAACCAAGGAAGAAATCGGACTTATGATGGCAGGAAGAAAGATGGAAGGAGTTGACTCAGATGAATAACAGAAGTCATACACCTTTTATCAGGACTGTAAAGATATCTGAACGTTCAAGCAAAGATACCATAAAGATTAGAATAGCCGCATTTGTATTGGCACTTACTGCGGGAGGTTTATTTATATTGTTTTTAGGCTATAATCCCTTAGAATTGTACGGGACAATTATATCCGGAGCATTTCGAAGCAAAATGGCATTCCAGGCAACAGTTAAATTTATGATTCCTTTATTAATGTCATCATTGGGTGTTTCTATGGCATTTAAAATGAGATTTTGGAATATAGGTGCTGAGGGACAGATAATAGCCGGGGCTGTTTGTGCTTCATATTTTGCGTTGTTTCACGATAATTGGCCTCATTTTTTATTATTGATTGTTATGTTTGCTGCAGGAGCCATAGGCGGAGGTCTGTGGGGATTAATACCTGCATACTTTAAATCAAAATATGACACCAATGAAACACTTTTTACATTGATGCTTAATTATATTGCATTGCATGTAATTACATACCTAAGAGATGGTCCCTGGAAAGACCCGGGCTCCTCAGGGTTTCCGAAAATAGCAAGATTTACTGCCAATGCTCAGCTCGACAAGGTTTTTGGTGTGCACTTTGGATGGATTATTGCTCTGATTCTTGTTGTCATTGTATTTATATATCTTAAATATACAAAACATGGGTATGAAATAAGCGTAGTAGGTGAAAGTAAATCTACCGCTCGATATGCAGGAATGGATGTTAAAAGGGTAATACTCCGAACAATGATTTTAAGCGGCGGGATTTGCGGTATTACGGGAATGATTCAGGCAGCGGGCTCAGATATGACTTTAGCATCTTCTGTTGCAGGCGGGGTAGGATTTACTGCAATAATTGTATCCTGGCTGGCATATTTGAATCCTTTCGGGATATTTTTGGTTTCATTTTTGTTCAGCATACTTGACAAGGGCAGCAGCGTAATGCAGTCTACCTATGGATTATCAACATATTTTGCAAGTGTTCTGCAGGGAATAATACTGTTTTTTATTTTAGGATGTGAATTTTTCATAAGATATAAATTTGTGCTTACCAAAAAAGGAGGGAAATAATATGTTTATAAAATTTTTAATTGCTGCGGTATTTGCTGGAACTCCTCTGTTATTTGGTACAGTAGGCGAAATTATGAATGAAAAGGCAGGGCATTTAAACCTTGGAGTTGAAGGAATGATGGCTATGGGTGCATGTGCGGGATTTATGGCAGGATTCTTCAGCAATAGTATTTATATTGCTCTTTTGGCAGCCTTTTTGGCAGGGATGCTTGGCGCTTTAATTTATGCCGTTTTAACAATTACATTTATGGCAAATCAAAATGTCACGGGGCTAACACTTACAATATTCGGCGTAGGAATATCAAATTTTGCAGGGGAATTTATGCTTGTGAATTCCGCTTCAAGTTCATTGAAGCTACCCGAACAAATAACTGCACAAATAAGTAATATAAATATTCCCGGCATCAGCACAATTCCGGTTTTGGGACCATTGTTATTCCAATATAATATTTTTGTATATTTAGGTTTGGTTATTGCTATAATTTGCGGCATATACTTCAGCCGCACAAAGACAGGTCTAAATGTAAGAGCTATCGGAGAAAATCCCGGTTCAGCCGATGCGGCAGGAATAAAGGTAACAAAATTAAAATATATTAATGTACTCATCGGCGGAGGTATATGCGGCATAGGAGGAGCATACTGTTCCATGATTATCAACGGCGGCGTATGGATGAACAATCCGGTAAACGGCCAGGGATGGATTGCCGTGGCACTTGTTATATTTGCTGCGTGGAAGCCCTTGCGAGCAATTTTCGGCTCATTTATATTTGGAGCATTCAATATTTTAAAATATTATTTTCCAAAAACAATTTTTACTATTCCAAATGCGTTTTATGATATGCTTCCATTTGTTATTACAGCCTTAGTATTGGTAGTAACTTCAATCAGAAAATCAAAAGAAAACTCACAGCCGGCAAGCTGCGGAGTAAATTATTTCAGAGAAGAAAGATAATGTATAATACTTCGATAAAATCAAAAACTACTTAAATGGAGGTATTATGAAGAGAATACTAATTATTTTATTATTGTCGCTTATATTATTGATCGGCTGCACTGCATTTTCCGATGTTACTGAAATTGAAGCAGTAAATCTACAAAACGGTGTTAATATTGTTATTCCAAAAGACAGCAACGATGCGGATATAATTCAGGACGCAGTAAATAAGAAAGATAAAACAGATGAAGATATATCATCCTTATTGAATTATGAAATTACACTGAAAAAAGACAATAGTCAAGATGTCTACAAGCTTTACTTTGATTTAGATAACCAAGCTGCATACCTTGCCCAGGACAAAACATTGTATAAAGTTAAGGACAATGCTGCAAAAAAATTGTTTTTATGCGATGTTTTTTCATATATATATATTTCCACAATTTATGATTCGTATATTGAGCTGAACGGGAACAAATTAAGCCCTGACATTGAATATAACTGGAACAGCAAAAATATAGAAGGATATTTTGTAAACAATGCAGGAATATTAACCGGAAAATATGAAAAGAATGATAAAATACCTGTATCACAGTCTGACTCCATAGATATTAAACATGAAAAGCAGCCTGATAACCAAATAATAAGAGTTTATTCGGAAGGCAGTTTGCTCAGTACAGGAAAAGAGCTGCATGAGGTTATCAACAATATAAAAAGTGACGGCGAATACCTTGTTGAATGTGAAAGCCAGTGGCATTTTAAGCAGGATACCGGGTCCTATGGCAGAAAGACATTAAAATTCACCGCATTGGTAGACATACCTGCAGAAATTAACATAATTACAAAAGAGAATTATCCGGGTAACATATTGTTGATTTCTATCGAAAACTTAAATGCGGATGAAACAGTAAAATTAAAGACGGATGCTGTAAAAATTGACAATGATATCTACGCATATAAAGATAAAAATTATTATATAATTCCAATAGACCTTTATACACAGCCCGGAAATTATGATGTAACAGCCGTGGTAAATGAAGGTGGAGAAGATGAATATACATTGGAAAAAACATTGAATGTATCAAATAGAAGTTTCAAAACTCAATATCTTACGGTCAGCGAAGAAATGAATGAAACCAATAATGACAATACTGCAATTTATGAATTTGTTCAGCTTGTAAAGCCTGCAAGAACAGAGTCAGCAAAGGAAAAGCTGTGGGAAGGAACATTTATAATGCCTGTTGAAGGTGAACTGACAACGGATTTTGCTGAAATAAGATATGTAAATAATGAAATTTCTTCTTCCCGACACTCAGGTCTTGATTTGGCTGCTCCCAAGGGTACTCCTGTCATGGCACCCAATAACGGAAGAGTCACCTTTTCCATGGAGGGGCTTCTTTCTCCCGGAAACACTATTGTTATTGACCATGGAATGGGACTTTTCACATCTTATTATCACTTAAATACAATTGATGTAAAAAAAGGAGATGAGGTTAAAAAAGGAGATGTTATAGGAACTGTTGGAACAACTGGATTTTCAACAGGTCCGCACTTGCATTATGCAGTAAGTATATACAATACATATGTAAATCCATATCAAACCCTAAGCGGAATAATTG
>DNNJ01000424.1:0-1391 GCA_003487955.1 Clostridiales bacterium
TCCAAATCTAAATTATTTGTTTCATAAGCTTTCCCTTCGTATAAAATAGTGCCGATATTATCAGTTAATTGAATATCAATTATATTGAATCTGTCATAACTGTAAATTTCTTTTAAATCGAACTTTACTTTCACCTTATAAATCCCTAATTCATCAGGCAAGCTTTCTGTAACAGATATATTGTCATAATATAAAAAGTAACTTTCGTCATTTAAATAGTAGAGGTCATAAGTACCGTATTTTTCTCCAATAATTTCTCTGCTTTCTTTATCAGGTACAAAACATATGCTGCCTATTCCGCTTGATGATATTTCATAATCGCCATCAGTTATAATTTCACCTGTCAGATACTCTGTTCGGTCTATTTCACTTACTTCATTTGAAATGTTTTCCGGCTCATTTTTTGTATCAACTTCTTCTGCGTTCTGCTGTGTATTATTAGTGCATGATGCTATTAAAAACGTTAACATTAAAATAAATAAAATAAATTTCTTCATTTTAATCCTCCATGATAACTACTAATATATATTATTACCGTCTATCATTAACTCGCTTAAGTGTTGAGGCGTTTTAATAAAACCAGAATTCCAGTGTATTAGTTTTCTTCTATAAGTTTTCCAGCTTTATATTTATATAATTTATGTTCCGAAGGCGAACTATTTTCATATAATCCTGTCTCAATAAACCACGTTCCATCTGTTGTGGTTAAACTTGCATAATCGCTTTTGGTTGCTTCAACTATATCAGCCTTTTCAAAATGATCATAATTCCATCTGTATATATCTATATAAGGTGGTAGTATTCCTGCTGAGCCTGCAATTAACTCTTCCCGGCCATCCATATCTAAATCAACAATGGTTGGAGAGCCCATAGTTAATAAACTTTCCCACTCTTGTTTATTTTCATTAAAAGAAACTATTTTCACCTCTATGTAAGTTGAGCCTATACTGCCTTCAATTTCAATATCCTTGATACCATCTGAAGTTCTGTCCTCCAAATCAACCTTTACATCATCTATTCTATAATTACTTACAACCCCAATTTCATAAAAATTATCATTGTGCTCTAAGAATCCATATATTACACCCTCACCCGGTCTTAAATCAGGATTAACGGTATTGTCGATATATAAATGTAATGTTGACTCTATCTGATTTGACAAATTACCAAAATAAATACTTTTTCCCCTAATCCATTCTTCTTTTGGAAGACCTTCTGTTAAAGTTTGCTTAGGCATGGGCGTAAAAGTTAGCTCTATGATGTCTTTAGCCGAATCAGTAATATCATTTTCCGAAATATCGTTATTTTTCGGTAGAAGATCCGTAAAAATAGCTTTTAATTCATCTGCATTTGATTTTCGGAAGATGCCAAACATTCTTCTTATAGATTTT
>DNNJ01000424.1:1665-3205 GCA_003487955.1 Clostridiales bacterium
TTATTAATTCCCTCATCATCAATATCTGCTATTTTTCTCATGTCATAACTTATGGAACTAAGACGGGGAGATAAAGATAAATACCATTCGTAGGTATTCATCTGATGAAAATACTCCTTAAAAATTAAATTATTTTTTATTTCATCTTCATCTACAATATTATTATGATATTGCTTTTCGTATATATCTAAAAAATCAACAAGAGTAATATAAATATTTCTTAATGTAATACAGTCATAAGTATCAGTAATTTCATTGTATGTAAATCGGTGATAACCATAAGCCGATATAAGAATCATAACTACAATTAATATTATAATAATCTTTCTCTTTTTCACAAGGCACTCCTTTTATAACATTAAATCTTGTATTTTATTTTGATATATGTATTTCAAAACTTTTTGACCCATTACGATATCCCCATAACGAGAAAACAACAGGGCATATATCTTCAATATAATATAGACGATATTAATATTACTTTTGTTCCTTATTTCTGCACCGGCGGTTTAATTCTAATTATTAAAATTTAAACCAGAATATCACTCCGTCTTCAGTATTTTTAGCTCCATATGAGAACTTGTGCAGCTCAAGGATTGTACGTGAAATTGACAGTCCTAAGCCTGTGCCTTTTGTATTGCTTCGCTCTGTATTGCATTTTTTATAAGGAAACCATATTTCATTTATTTTATCTTCCGGTATATGACTGCCGCTATTAAATACTTCAAGTGTATTTTCAAGTATCCTCATGCTGATTCTACCGCCTTCCGGAGTATTATCAATGGCATTAATAACAAAGTTATCAATAACTCTCTCTATTAATGATTTATCAGCCTTTATTACAGCGTCTCCACCCGTAGAAGCGGTGATGAATTTTTCATCACATACCTGCTTATAACGATTAATAGTTTCAGTGCATATGTCATTAAGAGATATTTCTTCAAATCTAACCTCAAGGGAATCAGACTCTAATCTGGACATTTCAAGCATTTTACGGATAATTTTATCCATGCGGTTTACATTCGCCGTAATATGACCGGCATAATGCTCCCTTTTTTCGGTATGAACATCTTCTTGCAGGTTCTGTGCATAACCAGAAATAATACTCAAAGGTGTTTTCAAGTCATGGGCAAGAGCATCTGTCATTTCTGTGCGTTGTCTTTCAAGCTCTTCTTGTTTTAAGTATGTTTTATAAGTTTGTTTTGAAAGTATATATGCAGCAATGAAAAATATTATTAAGCAAGCAGTCCAGACATATATTAATGTAGAAGAGATTCGTTCCCATATGTCTATGTCAATACCTGCGGCAGTATAAAATCCACTGTATAAACTTCGATCCTCCAATATCCTATATGTGTTTTGGTAAGGTACTACCAGGTAATAGCGATATGTTAACATGCTTACTCTTTCAACAGGATTAATGGAAGTAGGTAACTTTTTTAGGACCTGTTGTAAATAATTAATTAAATTTGATTCGTCAGTTACCATTTGACGTAACACTTCTTGGTTTTCATTATATAAATTATCGTTATATGCCGGA
>DNNJ01000424.1:3504-4439 GCA_003487955.1 Clostridiales bacterium
CATAAATAGGAGTAACATATATTTTTTCAGGAATAACCATTTCATTATCCATCCATAAACCATCAATATCTAACGCATATCTATGTAAATCTCCGACTTTGACTTTTTCAGCTTTTGTATCAGCACATAAATAATTTTTTAGCTCTTTAATTTCTTCTTCACTAAACCAATCTTCAGGATTCAATGATCCATAACTTGTTTTATGTGAGTTGCCTTCTATGATTGTATATTGTACTGTCCAATAGTTATTCGTATTGAGTATAAGTTCGTATTTATCTGTGAAAACTGCAATTTCTGCTTCTATTGCATTAAAAACATTTGATATTTTTAAAAATCTTTTTTTTACTTTAAATAAATCTGTAATATTATTTTCACTGTCAATATTATCCCTTAGGATATCTTCCACATTGGAATTAATATTGTTACTGTATAGTATCAATTCTTTTTCAACGGTTTTCTTTTCCATAAATATCAGAATTGCACTAAATCCAATCATCAACACCATGTAGGTAGCCAAAAAAACACTAAAGATTCGTACATAAATAGAGCGTTTAGCATTCCGTTTCATTAATCAACCTCCAATTTGTATCCTTTTTTGAATACGGTTCTTACTTGAGCAGAAGCATTACCTAACGCTTGGCGAAGCTTTTTAACATGGTTATCAACTACCCTGTCATTACCGTCAAAATCATATCCCCAAATCCTGATAATAAGGATGTCACGGCTCACAACTTTACCTTGATTCTCCATAAGTATTTTTAAAATTGTAAATTCTATAGGTGCAAGTATTATTTCTTCATCGTTAATATAGGTTGTGTATCGATATGGGTCTAACTTTATTTTCCCTGCTGTCATTACCCCTCTTCTAATCATGCCTTTTGAACGTTTTAACAAGGCATTTACTTTTGCATAGAGCTCTGCCAAAGAAAAAGGTT
>DNNJ01000178.1:0-125 GCA_003487955.1 Clostridiales bacterium
TTAATAGAAAAAATACAGGAAAACAAAAGTAACGGCGAGCAGGCTATTGATTTGCTGATGATTGCAAAATACTTTGAAAGAATAGGGGACCATGCGGAAAACATAGCAGAATGGGTTATATTTTC
>DNNJ01000178.1:442-1237 GCA_003487955.1 Clostridiales bacterium
ACGAATTCCCAATGTATACGACCGGAGGGAGTAAATACATTGGTGAATGAGACTGCGAAACGAAAGGAGGTTATTAAATGAGACTCATATACTGCGTTGAAGATGAAACAGGCATAAGAGAATTGATTACACTTGCTCTTAGCACTGCAGATTTTGAGGTAAAAGGATTTGAAGATGCTCAGGCATTTTATGCCGAAATGAAAAACAAACTTCCGGACTTAATATTGCTTGATTTGATGCTGCCCAAAATCGATGGCATGACAATTCTAAGAGAACTTAAAGCCAATGCTGAATACAAGAGCATACCGGTTATAATTCTTACTGCTAAGTCCATGGAGTTAGATAAGGTTAAAGGATTGGAATCCGGAGCAGATGACTTTATAACTAAGCCCTTCGGAGTATTGGAACTTTTGGCAAGAGTTAAGGCAGTATTAAGACGTTCTGAAAAGAAGGTTGAAGAAGAGCCGATACATTATAATAATTTAGTATTGGACTACAACAAAAGAACCCTACATTATATGGATAAGCAGGTAACACTGACATATAAGGAATTTGAGTTGCTGCATTACTTGATGCTCAACAAAGGAATAGTTCTGTCAAGAGATAAAATACTTCAGGAGATATGGGGCTATGATTATGAAGGCGAAACAAGGACAGTTGACATGCATATTAAAACAATAAGACAGAAGCTTGAAACAGCAGGCTGCACTAACTACATTGCAACTGTAAGAAGTGCCGGCTATAAATTAGAGGAGCAGGCAGATTCATGAGAAGAAGAATTTTTCTTACAATATT
>DNNJ01000178.1:1539-7878 GCA_003487955.1 Clostridiales bacterium
TATTATAACTTTTATGTAAATGATGCAAAACAAGAGCTGAAAACAATAGTTACTCTTGCGGCTGAGCCCCAAAAGTGGGAAAACACAGCTTCTATTAATTCATCTGTAAACAGTATTTTAAAATCTGTTGATTACAGCATACGTTTTACAATTATTAAAAAAGACGGAGGTGTTATTCATGACAGCTGGAAAGATGAAATTGAAGAAAACCACCGGGATAGGCCGGAAGTTCAAGGAGCATTTGTAAAAGGTTATGGGGAAGATTTAAGGTATTCAAACACTGTATCTTCTGATATGTATTACTATGCTGTTAAGTTAAATGGTGATGTGGTGCTTAGGTTATCAAGAGAAATAAGCAGCATAAACAGCGTGTTTGCAGAGCTGCTGCCGATGCTTTTTGTGTTGTTTATTTTTGTTTTAATAGTTGTTTATTTCGCCTCATCAATAACTTCACGCAAGGTTTTAAAACCTATCAATGAAATGACCAAGTCCTTAGATGATATGTTAGAGGAAGGCTCCAATGTTAACATAAAAATTTACGAAGAATTTGAACCTCTTTCAAACACCATAAAAGACCAGAAAAATAAAATAAATGAATATATAAATGAACTTAAGAATGAAAGGGACAATATATCTTTTATAACGGGCAATATGAAGGAAGGATTCATATTGCTTGATCACAACAAAGATATTCTTTCAATAAACAAAAGCGGTAAGACAATGATAGGAAATGAAAACTTTGAATTAAGAAACAGCAGAAATATTTTAGAGTTAACCAGGAGTCCGAAAGTTATTGAAAAAATAGATGCTGCTTTAAGAGAAAATAAACATCTTGTCCATGATGTTGAAACTGAAAACAATTACTACAGATATTATTTCAGCCCCGTAATTGAGCATAACAAAAATTTTGTAAAAGGACTATTAGTATTAATTGAAGATATTACCATACAAAAGAGCGCTGAAATTATGAGAAGCGAATTTACTGCCAACGTGTCCCATGAGTTGAAAACACCTCTCACAACCATGATAGGGTTTGCTGAAATGATAAAAGAAGGCTTGATAACAGACCATGAGAGCGTTGAAAAATACAGCGGTCTCATATACAAGGAAGGAATGCGGCTTATATCTTTGATTGAAGATTTAATGAGGCTTTCTAAAATTCAAGAGCATACGGAACATGTTGAAGAGAAATTAGTTAACCTTAAAGATATAAGTGAGGATGTAGTTGTCTTGCTTGGCTCAAAAGCAGAAGGCTACAATGTTAAACTTATACTTAACGCAGATGATGTTATGATGAAGGCAAACAGTAATTACATTAATGAGCTTTTGTATAATATCATAGATAATGGAATTAAATATAACATAGACAGCGGAAGCGTAAATATAAGGATTTATGAAGAGGATGAATCTGCAAAGATAGTTGTAAGTGACACAGGAGTAGGAATACCCCTTGAACACAGGGACAGAATATTTGAAAGATTTTACCGTGTGGATAAAAGCCGCTCCAAGGAAACGGGAGGCACCGGATTGGGACTTTCCATAGTAAAACATATAGCAGAGCTTTACGATGGTACCATAGATATAAAAAGCTCAAAAAATAAGGGAACAGAAATAACTATAAAATTCCCGAAATAATCATCCTGAACAATTGTCATAACAACCCCCCCGTTTTTAATTGTCATTCTGATGGGCTTTAGCCCGAAGAATCTAATGAGATCTTTATGATTAAATATATTGCAGTGAGGGTAAACTAAGCATAGAGATTACAAATAGGAGAGTAAAATGAAAAAAATCTTGAGAATAAATTTAAGAACAAAAGAAATTACATACGAAGATGCTTCGCGTGAATATCAAGAGACAGGCGGCAGGGGATTAATAGCAAAAATTATGTTAAATGAAGTAGCTCCGGAGTGCAACCCTTTAGGCAGAGAAAATAAACTTATTATTGCCAACGGACTATTGACCGGAACTAATGTGTCCAGTGCAAGCAGAATTGCCATAGGAGCTAAAAGCCCCTTAACAGGCGGTATTAAGGAAAGCAACGGAGGAGGAATTACAGCCATGTGGCTTGCTTCCCTTGGGATAAAAGCAGTTATTGTCGAAGATATTCCTGAAGAAGATGAATGGTATTATATAAGAATAAATAAGGATAAATGTTCCTTAGAGTCTGCAGACCAATATAAAGGAATGGGAACATTTGAATTTTGTGAAAAAATGCTTGATAAATATCCAGACTGCGCAGTTACGTGCATAGGTCAAGCCGGCGAGAAATTGTACAATATTGCAGGAGTAGCAACTATGGATAAGGAGAAAAGACCTAACAGATACAGCGGCAGGGGCGGTCTTGGAGCCGTGATGGGCTCAAAGAAGATTAAAGGAATAGTAGTAGAAGAAAAAGGCACAGTTGAAATAAAAAATAAAGAAAAATACAACAAAACACTTAAGGAATATTCATCAGTAGTTTTAAATGCTCCCACTTCTGTTTCATACAAAACTTTGGGTACAGCTGCGACAGTGAGAACCTCGAATGATTTGACAGGGCTTCCGGTAATGAATTTCAAAGGCGCGAAATTTGAGCATGCTGAAGAAATTTCAGGAGAGAGCTTATATGCTCTCATAAAAGAAAGAGGTGGTGAGGGTAAGACTTCTCATGCATGCATGCCCGGCTGCATAATACAATGTTCAAATGTGGTTCCGGACAAAGAAGGAAAAACAATTGTATCTCCATTGGAATATGAAACAATAGGGTTAATGGGTTCAAATCTCGGAATTGGAGATTTAGACACAATTGCAAAACTAAATGCCGTTTGCAATGATTTAGGAATTGACACCATTGAGACAGGAGCTGCCATGGGAATGGCAATGGAAGCAGGTATTGTTGAATTTGGTGATAATGATGCAGCTTTAAATTTGCTTGATGAAATAAAAAATGATACAGAGCTTGGAAAATTGCTTTCGAAAGGAGCACTTATTGCAGGCAGGACATTGGGAGTTGAAAATATACCTGTTATAAACGGCCAGGCAATGCCTGCTTATGATCCAAGGGCTATAAGGGCAATGGGGGTAACCTTTGCAACATCGCCCATGGGTGCAGACCATACTTACGGTCCTATGATAAAGACAGATGATGCAATAAGATTTTCTAAAGATGCACAACTTATGATGGCAAAAATAGATTGTTTGGGAATATGTATGTTTTTAAGAGGAGCCATTGTAAAGCATATGGATCTTTTAGTGGACTTGGTTAATGCAGTACACGGATGGGAGTTGGATATGGATTGGCTTGAGAAAACAGCTTTGGAAGCTATAAGTGATGAGCATAAGTTCAATGAACTTGCAGGATTCACTAAAGAGGATTATCGTATGCCAAAAGCATTTACAAACAGAAAAATCGAAAGCACGAATCAAATTTTTGATATTAATACGGATGAATTGGATGAGCTGAGGTTGTGGCATGATAAAAATAAAGTTATCTATAGATGACAGCTGTGTGAAAAATTTTGCCTTGGAACATAAAGATATAACGATTAATGAAATAATTACTGAATTAAAAATTGACAAGCAGCACATAGGTGCTGTTCTTGTCAATGGCATTCCAAAGAAATTTTCAGATAAAGTTCAAGATAATTCAGAAATATTTTTTCTGCCCATTCTGAGCGGAGGCTAGACTGCTTGCTAAGGTAACATTTTTCGTATTTGTCATTGATATGAATAAGACTGCGAAATCTCATCTTTTAGCCTGAGATACTTCACTCTGCTTAGGATGACATTGATTTATTAAGCTACATAAAAATACATCATCATAAAGTGACAGAAGGAGCCTGCTAAAACAAATATATGAAATAATTCGTGAAACCCGAACCACGGCTTATCTATGGCGGGTTTTTTTAAACCATAAATAACTCCTCCCACGGTGTATAACAGCCCTCCTGACAAGAGCCAGAATATGCCGCCTGCAGCCATGCTTCTTACTAATGGCATAAAAACAACAACTGACATCCATCCCATTCCAAGATATAATCCTGCACTTACCCACCTGGGAGCATTAATCCAAAATATTTTAATAAACGCTCCAATTATTGTAATTGACCAAACTATGGCAAGTAATTTGTATCCAATATTTTTATTTAGTATTAAAAGACATACAGGTGTATATGTACCCGATATCAATACGAAAATCATTATGTGGTCAAGTTTTCTCATTATGACCTTAGCTTTTTTCTTTGAGCTGTCGATAAAATGGTAAACACAGCTTGTAGAATACAAAAATATCATACTTAAACCAAAAATCAAGAATGATGTTAATGCGATTAAGCTGCCTGCTTTTATAGCCTCAATTAACAGCAAGCTCAATGCAATTACTCCAAAAATTGCTCCCCCAAGGTGAGTTAAAGCGCTGGTTATTTCTTTTTTGTCTGTATTCATTTCTTCCTCCCTTATACTTTATAATATAATATTATGATTAAGGCGTCAAAAGCAATCAATAAATATGATATATGCACCTTGAAAACTTAACACAAAAACACGAATAAAGCTTGGAAAATGCAAGATTTTATGGTATAATTAATGTATAAAATATAATTAAAAGAGGTACCGTAATGTCTTTCGTTCTAAACAGCAATAGTCAAATAAATTTCAATGACAGTGTTCTTAATCTTACAGAAAGAGAAAAAAGATTTCTTGAAAAATCATGGGCAAAGACTTTTGCAGAAAAAATATTTCCTAATATTGACGAAGAACCCTTTTCCGTATTATACAGTGACAAAGCTTCCAGACCAAACACTCCTGTTAATGTCATAGTTGGATCAATGATATTAAAGGAAATACTTGGAGATACTGATGACGAGCTTGTAGAAGCTCTTATGTTTGATGTCAGGTATCAATATGCTCTTCATACAACAAGTTATGAAGAACAACCCTTAAGCGATAGAACTCTCAGCCGGTTTAGAGAAAGATGTATTACCTATGAGACAGAAACAGGAATAGATATAGTTAAAGACTGTATTATCAGCCTGTCATCTGAGATAGCAGAAATCATGAGTATACGCAAAGGTCTTAAACGTATGGACAGTATGATGATTGCTTCTAACATTAAAAAGCTTTCTCGCCTTGAACTTTTGTATACCTGTGTAGCAAATTTAGTGAAGCATATGCAGAAGAAGGAAGATGATATACCAGAAGGTTTGAAGCACTACTGCGAAGCAGACGATCAAAATAAAGTTATTTACCACATGCGCAGTGAAAGCACTGATGACAGAATAAAAATTGTCCTTGAGGATGCAACCATACTTTTACATAAGTGTAAAGGAAAATATGATGAATCAAGTGAATATCAGCTGCTTATTAGGGTAATCCATGAACAAACAACAAAAGATGACGATGGTAATTTTCAACTTAAACCTAAAGATGATAAAACTCTTGATTCAAGCATATTACAAAACCCGTCAGACCCGGATGCCACTTATAGATTTAAAGCCGGCAAAGAACACCGTGGATACGTTGCAAATTTAGTAGAAACTGTTGATGAAAATGCAAGCATTATAACCGGATATTCTTATAATCAGAACATTCATAGTGACAGTGCATTCTTAAAAGAATCTATTGACAGCATTGTAGGAACTGAAGAATGCGAAACAACTGTCGTTACCGATGGAGCATATGGTGGTATGGAAAATATAGAACTTGCAAAAGCGAACCATATAAATTTGGTAACTACTAATCTTCAGGGAAGAAAAGCTTCCGAAATTTATGCTGATTTCATATTTAGTGAAGATGGCAAAAAAGTATATAAATGTGCCGGTGGTCAAACTCCAATAACTAGTAAATATATGCCGCAAACTGAACAATGCAGAATTACACTTGATAAAAATAAGTGTAATCAATGTCCATATAAAGATCAATGTAAGCCCACGTTTTACAAGAAGAAAGCAGCACTCGTTATTTCATGGAAAAGTGTAGAACGTGCAAAACAGCAAAAGTATATGAAAAGTGAAGAATTTAAAGAACATGCAAGATTCCGAAACGGAGTTGAGTCATTACCATCTATTATCAGAAGAAGATATCATGCAGATAGAATGCCGGTTAGGGGAAAACTAAAAACCAAATTGTTCTTCGGGTTCAAGATAGCAGCATTAAACTTCCAGAAACTGTTTAATTTCTTAAATAGTTCAGATTCATATACTCAAATACCAGAACTATGCTAAAAGCAAGTAAGGGTATAGGCGATAAATAGCTTCAAAATCAACATAATTACTATTAAAATATGAATTTGTGTTAAATTTTCAAGGTACATAAAATAAATTTATTGAATTAATGTGTCTTTCGACACCCTAATCATAT
>DNNJ01000105.1 GCA_003487955.1 Clostridiales bacterium
GAAAACCTTTATATAGAGGGTGATAACCTTGATGTACTGAAGCTTTTACAGGAGAGTTATCTTGGCAAGGTAAAGATGATTTATATAGATATAATCGCTACGAAAACGATACAATTTAATTACCCTATTTCGAAGGCTTCTTAAGGGGGGTTAAGGTTCAAGAAAGGGGGTTAGCTATTGGCCAGCACTTACGGCTGTTCTTAATATAAACACGGGAAGGTGTTATAAAATTGCTAAATAAAACAATTCAAGAACTTTGTACAGAATATATAACAGAAGCAAAAAATTCCCCATATCTTTTAGAAGATATGGCCGCGATGGAAAAATATATGGCCGAGAGTTATAGTGGGCGTATTTTTGTCGAGCTATTGCAAAATGCAGACGATTGCGGATCCTCAAATATTTTGCTGGAAGAGTACCAAGGAAATATAATTTTTGCGAATAATGGTAGGCCTTTCGATGCGAATGATATCATTTCGATAAGCCGCTCTGGAGCAAGCAAAAAAGAACGAGGTTCTATGATTGGATATCGTGGAATCGGGTTTAAAAGTACGGCATATTTGACAAATGAAATAATTATATATTCCGACAATACTTATTTTACTTTTTCAAAATCAAAATGTGCACAAGCTCTTAATAAAACTTCAGATAAAATTCCGACAATTAGGATCCCTTTTCTCGTTGACAATTTGGAATTACAATTAAAAAAATACATTAGCAATTTGGTGGGTCAAAATTATACAACGATTTTTATTTTTACAAATGCAAAACTAAAACAGTTTAAAGAAGAAATAAAGAGCCTAGACAATGGATATTTTATGTTTCTACATAATGTAGAAATATGTGAAATTAGGATGGATGAAATTAAATTTTGTTTTAAAAGAAATGTAGAAGCTTTTAACGGCCATAAGATAGTAGTATTTGACGGAAACAAAAAAGAAAAATGGATGATAATTCGTAAAAACAAGGTTGCCCTTGCAATGAAATTTCTTAATAATAAAATTGTCCCCTGTGATTCTGAGGAAGCAATATATCATTGTTTTCTACCTACACTGGATAAATCACCTTTTCCACTGAAACTAAACGCTGATTTTTCAACGGACCCATCAAGAAAACATATTACTCAAGACGAATTAACTGATTCAGCAATTGATAATATTGTATCGCTACTTTTTGGGACATTAGAGGTAGCCTTGAAGTACAGAAACGCTATTTTTGCTGAATTTTTGAATATAATCACTATAATGAACTCATTTAGTATAATGAACCAGAAATTAATTAATAAGCTAAACACTTTAATACATAAATCGCTTCGTTTAGAATTGGCAAATCATACAACGCAGTCTATTACTGACTGTAAGTTAATTCCTAATATTTTTGAAAATAGCGAAAAATTTATTTTGAGAGAATCCCAACATATTGCAATTCAATCGATAAAAAGCGACTATTATCACAGCTTCCCAACAATTGATAACTTTATTGAAAAACATTCAAAAGAACGTTTTTCAACAGAGGATATCTCTCAAACCCTCACGGAAAAGGGTTTTGTAGAACAGCTGAGCCCGCAAACATACGCAAAAATACTTTCTTGTGTTGCAAATGCTACAAAGGCTACAAGTATAACAGGTAAGAACTCTTTATCTATGCAAGGTATATTAATACCTAGTGAATCTGGCGTTGTTGGCTTAGAACAAATAGGCGTTAAAGTGAAACCTAAAGAGGCTGTCAAGCGTGCAATCTCTGAAATTATGACCCCATATGATATAAATATTTTGAGTTCTAAAATAGGCATTACCAGTGATAGTATCTCAATAAAAAATAACATGCAAATGGAAACATACCATGTAAATCCAGATATAAAAAAAGCCTCTATACTTACTACTAAACCTGTTATCTCTAAATGGAGATCTGCTGAACAACAATGCATTGAATTAGAAAAGTTTTTTGGCAATGATGCAGTTGATGTAAGTCGCCAAAATCTTGGATATGATTTAAAAAGCGCCATGCCTAATGGGAAAATACGCTATATTGAGGTTAAGCTTCTAAATAGTACCTCGGCGTCATTTACAATTACAAATAACGAATATACGGCTGCCCATCAATATGGCGAAAATTATATCATCTGTTTATTAATACAAAGTGATAGCGACTCGAAAGTGGTTTATATAAGGGATCCATTAAAAAATTTGCATTTTGAAAAAAGGGTGAGGCAATGGGAATGGTACTGCGAACAATACTCTGGCGAGGAGTTCAAAGTCGAGTTAAAATAAAAATAATTTGAAAGGGTGTTAATTATGGCAATGAATTCTGAAATCAAGCAACAAATCCTTTATGATAGCTTTGATATGTTTAAGGACGATTGGGACAATAATGCTGGAACACTGAAGTCGACGATTGCAAAAATCGCCACGATAGATTTAAGTGCAGCAATTCAAATGTGGGTTTATCTACTTAATAAACATTCGCGTAAAATTAAAACTGATTCCGAGATCACAAGTGGAATTTTAGGTGAACTGCCTGAAGAATCATATAACGAAATTGCTGAAACAGATTTTATAATTGAAAAGATATTCAAACAGTCGTGTGAACCTTGGGAATCCGCTACTTTAATATGCTATTTTCTCATGATGCCCGAGTATTATACTGCAAACAAATTGCTGGAATTGGTTTCTATGAACAAGACTGTCTCAGAATATAATTATACAGATTATAAATCAAGTAATTTATCTACATGTCTATATAAAATTTTAGATAGATTATATAACTTCAATGACAGTGATATCGAATTCTTTTCCGCTTGGATAGAACGTATAGAAGACAAAAATGAAAAAATGAAATTAAAGGTATTAATGATATCGAAAGAGGCAAACGAAACCCAACGTGAGGACTATAGTAATAACAAGGTTAAGAACGATTATTTATTAGAAAATGCTTCACTTGAAGATTTAGATCTTGCCTCAACACGACGTGAAGAGTTCGAAATTAAAAAACTTATCGAGATGATTTGTAATTCCACAATTCACAATATTGATATTTCAAGATTAGATATTAGCTGGATCGCAGATGTGTTTGCCGAACAAAACGGATATTCCAAAACAGCCTTCAATATTATAGGTGCATACTTTCTGATTAATAGTTTTTCATGGGAAACAAAAAATATCATTCAAGAAATATATAAAGAAAAAGTATCAATAAAGTCTATAGTCCAGAACTCTTATCATGGGGACACAGAGTCGACAATCGAACAAAGGCTAAATATAGTAGTTGCTGAATTAAATAGCAACAGATCAACATGGGATTTTAATTCTGTTTTGGACGCATGTAATAACATTCTGTCCCTAAATAAAGCTTTTCAAGATTACTTGGCTGAAATGGAACATAGAAGATCAGCTGAACTTGGTCAGTATTGTAATGTTACGGTTTCATCGCTAGGCATTAATACAAGAACAAGTAATATATTGCTTAATAATAATATCTTAACGCTTGCGCAACTCATTGAATTGCTAGACTCTGGTGTCCATCTTGACGGATTAGGCGATAAATCAATGAAAATATTGAATGACAAAGTTGAAGGCTTCGGAATTAAATTATATTCTGTTAATGATGATCTTAATTTTATTTTTAATATTTTGGGTATAGAATGTGATGCAAACACCTTAAATGGAGCCTATGAAATTACCAGGAAACTCAAAATTCCACAAGATTCATTTACCTGGAATTTTGGAAGAAAAGAGTTGCAATCTTTCATAGATACACAGTCTCAGATTGCAGAAATTTTCATAGGTAAATTTTCTAAAGACATCCACGGCATACCAGAGTTTTTATCATTATTAAGGAGAGATGACGAATCAATTTATTTGCCTGGACAATTTTTCTTCATAACCGTCAATAAAAATAAGACACGTTTAGTATATTAGATTTGATGGTCAACCACCAGGTACACATATTGAGCTCAATTTTGAAGTGCAGCAATTAGAATTGACCGAAATAGAATCATGGCCGAGACATTCGCGGATGAATTTATGTGATTAAAGAAGAAAGACAAGCTGTAGCTCTAACAAAAAAACGCTCACTTCTGGTCACGCAGCCCGTAGTGAGCGTTAAGTTTTATTTATGCCTGGATTTCCGTCCCGTCATTAAAGGTGAACCGTACATCGTATTTATCATAAACAGTAGCGTAGTCAACAAGGCTGCACCACAACTTTTCGTCAAATTCGGCAAGTAAGTTATCTTGCTTGCGGAGGGTTTGAAGGAAGGCATTAATCGTACTGAGCCTTGTCTGTTTACCAGTGATTTCTTCGGTAACCGCAGTATGGCGAGCCTTAGCAAGGTCAAAGCGGTCAACAAGTCCGTTGTATCGCTCTTGGTATTCTCCTTGGTCAAGAGCGAAGTGTGCGTTCTCACCGATGGCTTGCTGTATCATCCCAGCCACAACTTCGAGTTCGTTTTGCAGTTCAGCTTGCTCCTTTTCCAGGTCGGCAGTGTCAAAAACCGTAGACTTTATGAGTTCAAAGTTTCCGAGGATTTCTTCCTTGTCAAAGAGTAGCTTATTAACCGCTGATATGAAGATAGTCTTGATTGTTTCTTCGTCAAGGTGCGGTGTCCGGCAGTGATTGTTATCATCGTATTTGCGGTTGCATTGGTAAATGGTGCGGCGGTATTTACTGGTGGAGTGCCATACCTTTGAGCCGTACCAAGAACCGCACTCGCCACATTTTATCCTGCTTGAAAATATGTTGACTCCGCTTCGGCGGTTAGGACCAGGATTGCGGTTCTCCAGTTCTATCTGAACCATATCGAATACAGCAGGGTCGATAATTGCCTCGTGGTTGTTTTTAACATAGTACTGAGGAATCTCGCCTTCATTGATCTTCTTTTTCTTGGTGAGAAAATCCGTCGTGTAGCTTTTCTGTAAAAGGGCATCGCCCTTGTATTTTTCGTTTTCAAGCATTCGGCGGACTGTTGCGGCATTCCATTTTGACTTTTTACCGGGCGAAAGGATGCCTTCAGCAGTAAGTGTCTTGGCAATCTTATAGGGTGAATATCCCTCAAGGAAGAGGGCAAAAATGCGCCTGACGATTACTGCTTCTTTTTCGTTCAGTACGAGGTTGCCATCTTCTCCACGGTCGTAACCGAGGAAGTGCCCAAAGGGAACGGTGACCTTGCCGTCCGAGAATCGCTTCCTCTGTCCCTGCATATTACGCGTTTTTAGAAC
>DNNJ01000395.1:0-2547 GCA_003487955.1 Clostridiales bacterium
GGTATTACGCCAGCCACAAATAACTCTCCCACTGATGTTCCTGTTAGAACGCAGTACATAATCATGTTTATGCTAGGTGGAATCAATACAGCTATAATTGCAGAAGCACAAATCAAGGCATCTGTATTTTGCTGATCGTAACCGTTTTCAATCATTCTGCTTCTCATAGGTTTCCCTATTGCAACTACAGTGGCATTAGATGAACCTGAAATTGCTCCAAAAATAGTACACGCACCGGCAACCGTAATCGCCAGACCGCCGGATATATGACCTACGAACGCTTTCACCAAGTCTACTAAATGATTTGCAGTCCTGCCAAAACTCATTATTTCAGCAGCAAAAATAAACATTGGAATGCTAAGCAAAGTAAATCCGGATATACCAGCAATGAATTGTTGAATGACAAAAGTCATACTTAAGGACGGCTGAATTGCAAGTATGAGCCCAAAAGCTCCAACTGCAAACGATGCAAGCATGGGAAATCCGCAAAGCAGCATCGCAATCATAAGAATTATTACAATAACACTCATTACGCGTCAACCTCCTTTACCAATGGCTCTCTGCCAATATAAATTTTATTTTTGTCTACAATCGTTAAGATTAACTCAATTAAGTATTCAAGTGCGAGGAATGTCAATCCTACTGTAACAATAAATATATTAATGCTGGTAGGAACCCCTAAAACCGAAGTCCTGCTCCCTACTTCCATAATATTTATTCCATATATGAAACTATGATAAGCCATATAACTTGATAAGAATGCCATGCCCAAATTAATAATCATACCCCATACTCTTTTAACACCCCACTTTGCGCGATCAAATAAGTACGATATCCTTACTTGCTTATCCAGCCTTGCAACATATGATGCACAACCAAAGGTTACTATTGTAATGCAATAATTGGCTATTTCACTTGAAGAAACAATACTTTCACGAAAGAAAAATCTGGCTATAACCCCGGCGAAAAGTATGGCTACCATTATCAAAATACTTGCAATGATCAAAAACTTCATTAGCAATTCAATTGCTTCATCTAATATCTTAATTATTTTCATTCTGCTTTTCTTCCTTTTCTATTATAGATTAGCTAACTAAATACTATTGTAAAAATAAAAATTTATACTTATTTTCCGAAGGCATGATAATATGCAGCTGAGATATATTCAAGAATTAGATTTGCAGCTACGTGGCTGGTCAGTTCTCTGTGGTCAGTCATTGGATTAACCTCTACGAAGTCAATTATATCTACATATGGAGCGAATGCCCTAATCAGATCTGTAACCTGAAAGTAATTTAAACCTCCTGGTTCTTGTCCGCCAGAACCAATGGCATAAGCCATATCTAAAGAATCAATATCAACTGTCAGATAAATACAATCTGTATCATTTCTAACTATTTCCAAAGTTCTTCTCGCAATTTCTGCCGCACCATGAATAAATACATCTCTTGGAGTGAAAATTGTCATTCCGCTTTCTTTAATGAAGTGATAATGCTCAGGATAATTAAATCCTCTCGGTCCGATTTCGACAACCTTAGCAGCATCATATTTATCCATCTCGATAGCTCTTCTAATTTCACTGCTACCTGAATGTGTTCCTTGCACCTTGGATTCAACCTTTAAATCCATATGAGCATCTAAATCAATGATACCTATTTTCCCGTTGGACTTTTCGTGTAAGGCCATGAAACCTGCATTTGTTACCGAATGGTCACCTCCTAACAGTAAAGGTTTGTAGCCCTCTTCCATAATATTACTGATTTCGGCAGCCATATCCTTTAAAGACTGTAAATGTTCATAGCGCACAATATCATCAGTATTGCCAAAATCTTTTAGGTCAACCTTATTATAATCAACCAAAAAATTATTGCTAACATCAAACAGCATATTATCTTCCATTCTGTTCATAATACCTGCAAGTGCTTCTCTGATGCTATTTGGGGCATATCTAGCTCCAGGCCAACCCCTACCGGCTTCCGTATCATAATTCAAGCCAAGCATACCAATCTTTAACTTATCCATTTTACCAAATATCCTCCTTCATAATTTGAATCTCTTATATTAAATAGCAAGATTTGTTCCAAAACTCTTTATATCAAAAAATATTATTTCACACTAATTGCCTTTTACTCAATAATCTCTATTTTACATTATCTACAAGAATATTCTTTTTCTAATAAATTTGTGCCCTTTAGTTGATCGTGTTTTTATTTAATTGTATCAATTGTCTTTATTCTGTACAACTTGTATTATTTTTTTTACATTTTGTAAACTAATCCTACATTATTTCTTGTTTTTCTTGTTTAGTTATGCTACACTATAGGTGTGACTATATAATATCATAAAGGAAAACGATATGATGAGTACAAACAAAGTTTTTAAGGAATTATTTAATTGTACAGACTCTATTCTAATTATAGATATCAATGGCAAAGTTCTTTACTACGAAGACTATAACGATCAAATAAATATGATTCGAGATAAAGATGCTGTAGGAAAGTCGATTTTCGAGTTGTATCCCTTCTTCAAGTATGAGGATTTCACAGT
>DNNJ01000395.1:2793-5321 GCA_003487955.1 Clostridiales bacterium
AACTCAGCCTATCCTCTTATAAACGAGACAGGGGTAATCGGTTGCATGGTAATGTCAGTTGAACTAAATAGTAAAGGTGGAAGGAAAAAAAGGCAAGGCTTCTATGCCAAATACGACTTTGACGACATTGTAACCCAGAATGCCGATTTCATAGCCAGTTTCTCTAAATTAAAAATGTTAGCAAGAAGCTCTGCTAATATCATAATTTATGGTGAAACGGGTACTGGTAAAGAACTAATTGCACATTCTGTCCACGCTAATAGCCCACGGAAAAACAATCCGTTTATTGTTCAAAATTGTGCCGCCATACCTGACAACTTGATGGAAAGTATATTATTCGGTTCATCTAAAGGTAGCTTCACCGGTGCCATCGATAAACCCGGACTTTTTGAGGTATGCGATGGTGGTACTCTATACCTTGATGAAATAAACTCATTATCACTGGATTTACAGGGCAAGCTGCTACGTGCAATAGAAAATAATTCAATTAGACGTATAGGTGAAAATATCGAGAGAGAAATTGATATTAGAATAATTACTTCTACCAATGAGCACCTTTCTCAGATGGTTAAGAACAAAAAATTTCGCAAGGACCTTTTCTACAGATTAAATGTTGCCAGTTATTCCATTCCTCCCCTACGTGAACGGAAAGATGACTTACCTCTACTTTGCAAGCATCTTATTAATCAATACAACTCTAAGCTAAATCACCATGTCCAGGGTATAGACAACAGTGTTATGGACTTTTTCAGAAACTACTACTGGGAAGGCAATATCAGAGAATTGAAAAATGTTATCGAATATGGATGCACCATCAAGTATACAGGGAATATAACCATGTATGATCTTCCAAGTTACATGATTACACCTAATAATAAATTCCTTGCTTCGGTTTCGTCGTCCAAACATAATGGGCAGTTAAAGAATTTAAATACATTTATAAAACCTGGCACAACCCTGGAAGGTCAAATTAGTATTCTTGAAAAGGAAATAATTAAGTCTTCTTTAGAGAGAAATCACTACTGCGTGACCAAGACGGCTACAGAATTAAATATCTCTCGGCAGACGCTGTATAACAAAATAGATAAATACAAATTAGAATAAAATGTGGTATGAAAAAAGTATGTTCTTATAGCAATTACATAAATAAAAAACATTAAAAAAATAAATAAAGAGGAGTTTAAATGAAAAAAATAGAAAGTTTTCAAGTAAATCATATATTATTAAAACGAGGGATTTATGTTTCAAGAAAAGACAAGGTAGGAGATAACACGGTTACAACCTTTGATATAAGGATGAAGGAACCTAACAGAGAGCCTGTTATAAATACTGCTGAACTTCACACCATAGAGCATTTAGGCGCAACATTTTTAAGAAATCATCCTATATATGATAAAGAAACCATATATTTTGGCCCTATGGGATGCAGAACAGGATTTTATTTAATATTTAATAATGAGCTAAACTCATCCGATGTTTATGAAATTATTAAGGAAATGTTTTTATTCATAATGAATTATGAGGGCGATATTCCCGGTGCAGATGCTATATCCTGCGGAAATTATCAGGATATGAATCTAAATATGGCTAAATATGAAGCCGCTAAATTCTATAATGAAATGCTTTTAAATATTAAAGATGAAAATTTAAATTACCCGGAGTAATAGGAAGGGTAGAGAAAAAAATAAGATCCTTCGGTGAACCTTCAGGGTGACGAATTGTCATTCTGAACGCAGTGAAGAATCTCTGTTTTTAATTGCCTGTTTTCAGCTTATTACCTTGTTTCCTTCTTTCAATTTCGGTCAAATACCTCTTTCTAATCCTTATGGCATCCGGTGTTATTTCCACCAATTCATCATCATTTATAAATTCCAATGCAGCCTCCAAAGTCATTATTTTTGGAGGTGATAATTTTATGGCTTCATCAGCGGCTGAAGAGCGGATATTTGATTGTTTTTTTAACTTGCACGGGTTTACGGTAATATCTTCTCCACGGGAATTCATGCCTATAATCATTCCTTCATATACCTTCTCGCCGGGAGCAATAAATAAAATTCCTCTGCTTTCCAAGTTATCCAATGAATATGCAATTGCTTCTCCCTGGTCATTGGATATCAGATACGCCGTTAGTTCTTTGAGGTATTTCACCTCTTAAATTTTTCATAATGGTCAAATATTCTTACCATTGTTCCCTCGCCGCGAGAATCATTTATCAATTCCGTGCGGTAACCCAAAAGTCCTCTGGTTGGAACCATATATTCGATTTTAACATAATTACCGTCAGGCATCATTGAAACCATAATGCCCTTCCTTAAATTAAGCTTTGATATTACGGAGCCTGAATATATTTCCGGTACGTTTACAACAACTCTTTCTACCGGCTCCATAACAACTCCGTCTATTTTTTTTAGAATAACTTCAGGTCTTGATACGGAAACCTCATACCCTTCCCTTCTCATGTTCTCAAGGAGTATGGACAAATGAAGCTCCCCTCTTCCGGACACTTTGTAGCCGTCAAGTGCTCCTTC
>DNNJ01000395.1:5627-6319 GCA_003487955.1 Clostridiales bacterium
GTTGTAACATATTTTCCGGACAAGCCAACAAAGGGTGAGGTATTGATTAAGAAATTCATGGACATGGTAGGCTCTTCTATTTTTATGGTTTCCATAGGAATAACATTGTTTTCGCTGCAAATTGTATCTCCGATGGATATGTTGGAAATTCCCGATACAACTACTATATCACCGCTGAATGCCTCATTTACCTGAGTACGTTTTAAGCCTTCATATATGAAAATATTCGATATTTTTTGCTTTTCAACACTGCCGTCATGCTTTGCCACAGAGACCATCTGACCTTCTCTGATTGTTCCTGCAGTCACTCTTCCTATACCGAGTCTTCCTATATAATCATCATAGGCAAGAGTTGATACCTGAAGCTGCAAACTTTCTTCGTCCCTGTCAGGATAAGGCTGAACATGTTTTATAATTGTATCAAACAGCGGTATTATATTGTCGCTTTCCTCATCTAATTCATACTGAACGATTCCTTGTTTCGCTATGCCGTATAGTATTGGAAAATCAAGCTGTTCATCATTTGCATTTAATTCTACAAATAAATCAAACACCATATCAACAACTTCTTCAGCCCTGTGATTTTTCTTATCAATTTTATTTATTAAAAGTATAGGTCTTAGTCCGATTTCAAGGGATTTTTGCAGCACGAAACGAGTTTGAGGCATCGGCCCTTCAATGGAATCCACCAA
>DNNJ01000373.1 GCA_003487955.1 Clostridiales bacterium
GAAGATATTAAGGAGCCGGGAGCTATAATTCTTCCTACCGGTGTATTTAATATTGAGGAGCTTACAAACATGCTTAACACCCTTCCTATAGACATTACTTTTGTGGGAAGTGATGATACTGTAAAATATTTTTCTCAAAGCAGTGAAAGAATATTTGCCCGAACCAAGACCATTATAGGCAGGAATGTTTCAAATTGTCATCCGCCTGCAAGCGTACATATAGTGGAAGGAATCGTTGAAGATTTCAAATCAGGCAAAAAAGACCACGAGGACTTCTGGATTAATATGGGTGACAAATATGTCTACATAAGATATTTTGCTGTAAGAGACGAAAAAGGCAAGTACCTTGGAGTTGTAGAAGTAACCCAGGATATTAAGCCCGTACAGGAAATTACGGGTGAAAAAAGACTGGTAGAGTAAAAGAGGGTAAGGGGCTATGTCCCCTTTTTTCTTGCTTATTGTTTTTTGGGTTATGGAAGTATATAATAGAAATAAAGAGGACATTCCAAGCACGGGAGCACATCGTTATTGTTATCCCTAATTTATTTAGGAGTTTACTATGAAAAAGAAATATGTTCTTGCATTAGATCAAGGTACCACAAGCTCAAGGGCGATACTTTTTGACAGAAACGGCAGAATAGTCAATATATCTCAAAAAGAATTCACTCAAATTTATCCCGCTCCGGGATGGGTTGAGCACAACCCGTTGGAGATTTGGGAAACACAGTTAAATGCCGCAAAAGAAGCCATAAAAGGTATCAATGTTTCTGAAATTGCATGCATAGGAATTACAAATCAAAGAGAAACTACAATTTTGTGGGATAAGAATACAGGTAAGCCCGTATATAATGCAATAGTGTGGCAAAGCAGACAGACTGCGGAAATTTGCGATGGTTTAAAGGAATCAGGCTTGGAGCCATATATAAAAGAAAATACGGGACTGGTTATTGATGCTTATTTTTCCGGAACAAAAATAAAGTGGATTTTGGACAACGTAGAAGGAGTCAGGGAAAAAGCCGAAAACGGCGATATCTTATTTGGAACTGTAGATACTTGGCTCATATGGAATCTTACGAGCGGGAAAACACACATAACTGATTATTCCAATGCTTCAAGAACTATGATTTACAATATAAAAACGCTTCAGTGGGATGAAAAAATTCTTGGCATATTAAATATCCCTTGCGAAATACTACCTGAAGTAAGGCAGTCATCAGAGATATACGGTAATACCGGGATGCAGGTTTTCGGTACTGAAATACCCATATCAGGAATTGCAGGAGACCAGCAGGCAGCTCTTTTTGGACAGCTTTGTTTTCAGGAAGGAATGGTAAAGAATACATACGGTACAGGATGTTTCATGCTTATGAATACTGGCGAGAAGCCGGTTAGCTCTCACAACGGACTTATTACGACAATTGCATGGGGCTTAAACGGCAAGGTTGAATACGCTTTGGAGGGCTCTATATTTGTGGCTGGAGCGGCAATACAATGGCTTAGGGATGAGCTTAAGATTATTCATGATTCAGCTGATTCGGAATATTTCGCAAATAAGGTTGCTGATACAAAAGGTGTCTATTTGGTACCGGCATTCACAGGACTTGGTGCACCTTATTGGGATATGTATGCAAGGGGAGCAATTGTGGGCTTAACAAGGGGTGCAGGCAGAAATCATATAATCAGGGCAACACTTGAATCCATTGCATATCAGACTAAGGATGTAATTGAAGCAATGATTGATGATTCAGGAATCAATTTAACAGTATTAAAAGTTGACGGAGGAGCATCAGCAAATAATTTTTTGATGCAATTTCAGTCGGATATACTTAATGTAAATATCGAAAGACCGGACATTACAGAAACCACTGCCCTTGGAGCGGCATATCTTGCAGGCCTTGCAACAGGATTTTGGAAATCAAAAGGAGAAGTTATTCAAAACTGGAGTATGAATAAAATGTTTAAACCGGCAATAAATGATGATGAAAGAAATAAATTATACAGAGGCTGGAAGAAGGCGGTTGAAAGGGCCAAATCTTGGGAGGATTAAATGAAAACAGAATTTTTTATAAATAACAGAAGAAAATTTGCAGAAAAAATGGATGATTATTCTGCAGCGGTATTTTTTTCGGGAAAGGCACCAAGACAAAGTGCTGACCAGCAATATCCGTTTTCCGTTGACAGGAATTTCTTTTATCTTACGGGAATAGACAGAGAGGATATGGTTTTAATAATAAGCAAAATAGCAGGAAAGGTAGACGAAACATTATACATACCGCCTGTTGATGAGCATTTTGAAAAATGGTACGGCATCCTTATGAGAAAGGAAGAAGCAACTAAAATTTCAGGTATAAAGACAGTTGAAAACAGAAATGAGCTTCTGACTCAATTTTCAAGCAAGTTATCATCTGCAGACAGACCTGACAATGTATACATTTTCTCATATATTACAGATGCAGATGAACCTTATGATTGCTACAGAAGTTTTGCACATTGGATGAGAGCTCAATATCCTGCAGTGAATATTAAAAATTCATTGGATATTATGATTGAGCTGAGAAGCACCAAGTCAGAAGAAGAAGTTGAAGAAATAAAAACTGCCATAGGATATACTAATGAAGCTTTAAAATTTGTAATGAAAAATTTAAAACCGGGAATGTATGAATATCAGGCAAGAGCAGATTTTGAATATCAACTGATGACAAGAAACTCAAGGCCAAGCTTTCCTATAATTGGTGCTTCATCTAAAAATGCAGTAATTCTGCATTATGTTGAGCTGCAGCGCAAAATGGAAGACGGTGATATGATACTTCTTGACCTCGGTGCACTGTCAAATAATTATGCCTCTGATATTACAAGGACATATCCTGTAAACGGTAAATTTACTCAGAGACAAAAGGATATTTACAATGTGGTTTTGGAAGCACAGGATGTTACAATTAATGCAATGCATGTGGGAGCATCTGAAACAGATGTTAATAATAAAGTAAAAGCTCATTTTGCCAAAGGTTTGAAAATGCTGAATATAATCAAAGACGATTCAGAGGTCGTAAATTATTATTATCATAGTATCGGTCATCCTTTGGGATTAGATGTGCATGATTTTATAAGAAGAGACAAAACAATGCAGGAAAACAATGTGTACACCGTAGAGCCGGGACTATATATTAAAGAAGAAGGAATAGGCATAAGAATTGAAGATAATGTTTGGGTAACAAAAAACGGCATCATTAATTTATCAAAGGATATAATCAAGACAGTAAATGATATAGAAAATTTTATGGCTGTCAGATAGATTGTTCAATTATAATCATTATGAACACCGTGTCATTCTGAGGGCTAGGCCGAAAGATGCCCTAACCCCGTTTTTCAGAGACCTGATTTGGGGACATTCCTCCTACCAACGGAGACTTACCCTAAGATAGGGAGGTGTGTCCCCATACCTCAAAAAAATAGCGGTAGGTCATTCGCAACGAATTCCCAATTTATGCGACGCAAGGAGCGAATAAA
>DNNJ01000257.1 GCA_003487955.1 Clostridiales bacterium
ATTAATTATAATTAGTTTTATTAATAAATTATTATTTTATACTAAATTGTAGTATACTTAACTATATAAAATTACAGGAGGGAAAAATGAGCGATTATAACAATGAAAATGAAAACAGAGAATCGGTTAATTTCATTCAAAAGATAATTAATGAGGATCTGGAAAAAGGCACTTACGGGAACAGGGTACATACAAGATTTCCTCCGGAGCCTAATGGCTTTCTGCATGTGGGTCATGCAAAGTCCATATGCTTGAATTACGGATTAGCTAAAAAGAACAACGGAATTTTCAATTTAAGATTTGATGATACAAATCCTACAAAGGAAGATGATGTATTTATAGAATCAATTATTAAGGATGTTAAGTGGCTTTGCCCTGATTGGGAAGAGAGAATTTTTTATGCTTCAGATTATTTTGGTCAAATGTACGATTATGCAGTTGAGCTGATAAAGAAGGGATTAGCCTTTATTGATGATTTATCGGCAGATGAAATTCGGGAATACAGAGGTACATTGACAGAGCCGGGCAAGGAAAGTCCTTACAGAAACAGAACTATTGAAGAAAACTTAGAGCTGTTTGAAAAAATGAAAAACGGTGAATTTCAAGACGGTGAAAGAGTTCTAAGAGCTAAAATCGACATGGCAAGCCCAAATATCAATATGAGAGATCCTGTTATTTACCGCATACTTCATGAATCTCACTACAACACAGGCGATGAGTGGTGTATTTATCCCATGTATGACTATGCTCATCCCTTGGAGGATGCCATAGAAGGCATTACACATTCAATTTGTACATTGGAATTTGAAGACCACAGACCGTTTTATGACTGGGTGTTAAGCAATATAGATGATTTTAAAAATGCTCCCACAAAACAAATTGAGTTTGCAAAGTTATTTTTATCGAAAACAATGATGGGCAAAAGATATTTGAAGCAAATGGTTGAAGAAGGATATGTGGACGGCTGGGATGATCCTCGTATGCCTACTATTGCAGGATTCAGAAGAAGAGGTTATACTCCTGAAGCCATACATAATTTCTGTGAAGCAATTGGAGTTTCAAAGGCACAAAGTGTGGTAGATATTGCTATGCTTGAATTTGCCATAAGAGATGATTTAGGACCTAAAGTTCCAAGAACAATGGCTGTTTTAGACCCGATAAAACTTATAATAACCAATTATCCTGAAGATAAGGTTGAATATGTTGAAACAGAAAATAATCCCGATAATCCCGACATGGGAACTCGGATGATTCCTTTTACAAGAGAAATATATATTGAAAGAGAAGATTTTATGGAATATCCTCCAAAAAAATATTTTAGGCTCTTCCCCGGCAATGAAGTGAGGCTTAGAAATGCATACTTTGTGAAATGTGTTGATTTTGTAAAGGATGAAGAAGGAAATGTCACTGAAGTTCATTGTACATACGATCCTGAGACAAAGAGCGGCTCAGGCTTTACAGGCAGAAAAGTAAAGGGCACACTCCACTGGGTTTCTGCGAAGCACTGTATCGATGCAGAAGTGAGACTTTATGACTACATGATGGAAGATGAGGAATACGACAAAACTAATTTCTTGGAAAAATTAAATCCTGAATCTAAAGTTGTATTAAGGAACTGTAAGGTTGAACCTTCAATGAAGGAATTCAAAGAAGGTGACAGGTTCCAATTTTTAAGACACGGATATTTTGTGATTGACCGGGATACAACAGATGAACACCTGATATTTAACAGAATAGTATCATTAAAAAGCAGCTTTAAAGGTGTGGGGACACACCTCTTAGTATAGGGATAGTCTCTGCATGTAAGAGGAATGTCCCCAAATAGTAGGGATACACCTCTAACCAGCGGAAGTGGGACACACCTTCAAAGTCGGGTGACTCAATGTGGGATATCCTTTGAAGGAATGTCCCCAATAAGGGTGGTATTTTGAATATTGATGAGATAATTAAAAACAGTTTGACAGAAAACAAATTCATATATGGTATTTTTGCAACCCCAAGGGTTAAGTTTCAATATAAAAAAATAACTGTCAGGGCAATTGTAATAAAAGGAATAAGTTATCTGCAGTTGGAGAAATTTACCGACAAACAGGTATTCCACGAAAACTTAACCTATGAGGCTGCTTTTGATGTTTTACTTAACATGGTTAACGAATATCGCAATATAAATTTATTTACTTCAGATGCAGATTATCAAATATTGATAAGCAAAAAAGGAAATATTAAGGTCACCCAAAATGAGCCTGCAAAAAAGTTAAAAAAAGAAGAGCATAACAAGGAAAAACAATATATAATAAGTGAAAACCAGCCCTGTGACTTTCTTGAAATTTTAGGAGTTATGAACAAGGATGGCAAGGTTTATACCAAGAAATATGATAAATTCAAACAAATAAATAAATTCTTGGAAATTGTTGATGATTCTCTTGCGGGAAAAAGTATTCAAGATGGTTTTACGATTATTGATTTTGGCTGTGGAAAAGCATATCTCACATTTGCTTTGTATTATTATTTTTATTACATAAGGGAAATTAAAGTTAATATAACAGGGCTTGATTTAAAAGAAGAAGTGATTGAATTTTGCAATGAAACAGCCAAAAAACTCAACTACGAAGCTCTTCAATTCATGTATGGAGATATAAGTGATTTTGAATATAAAAACAAAGTAAATATGGTAGTTACTCTTCATGCGTGTGACACGGCAACAGACGCAGCTCTTGTAAAGGCAATTGCCTGGGACTGTGATATTATTTTGTCTGTACCTTGTTGTCAGCATGAACTTTTCAATAAAATTGAGAATGAAGATTTAAAGCCCATGCTTAAGCACGGGCTTATAAAGGAGAGGATGTCCTCTTTAATTACCGATTCATTGAGGAGTTTGTTTTTGGAAACAAAGGGGTACAAGGTTCAGTTAATGGAATTTATATCAATGGAACATACTCCTAAAAATATTCTCATTAGAGCTGTCAAGGCAAATAAGAATACAAAGCCTAAAGAAATTGAATATGAAGATTTCAAAAAGTTATGGAATTTAAACGATCTGTTTATCGAAAATTACTATAAAAAGTTAAATGATTAATCTATGGGTGTCACTCTGCAAGCAAAGACCAAAAAATCTTTAGTCTGTTCATTTTTAACTGTTAACTGTTCAATGTTCAATGTTATTTGGGAGATTTCACATGAATAATAAAATAGAATTTAGTAAACAAGACAGGGAAAAATTTGAATACATATTGGATAATATTCCGGATGCTATAACAATAGTTGATAATTACGGTAAGGTGATATTTTTCAACACAACGTCAGAGGAATATTTTAATGTGAAAAAAAGCGATATAATAGACAAGGAGCTTGTTGAATTTTTTCCCACTGCAATACTGTTAAGAGTATTGAACAGCAAAACATCCTTCTATAACATATACAACAGCCCTCGGGAAAACAGCTTTGTTGTGTCCAGCGCTGTTCCCCTTTATGACAAGAATGGGAACATGATTGGAGCATTGGCAAGGGACAGGGATATTACGGAAATCGTAAGATTAAGTGAACTGCTGAATAAAACACAGTCAAATTTATTGAAGCTTGAAAAGGAATATTCTAAAATAACTTCTGTCGGAGAAGCATATTTTTCTAAAATAATAAGCAATAATGCAGCTTTTATTGAAATAATCAATTTGTGCAAAAATATATCCAAAACACCTTTAAACATATTGTTAAAAGGAGAAAGCGGCACGGGAAAGGAATTGTTTGCAAAAGCAATTCATTATGAGAGCGGCAGGAAAGGAAAGTTTATTCCCATAAACTGCAGCGCCATACCAAGAGAATTATTTGAAAGTGAAATTTTCGGATATGAAGCAGGTGCCTTTACGGGAGCAAAAGCAGAAGGGAAAAAAGGAAAATTCGAGGAAGCTGAAGGAGGAACACTATTTTTGGATGAAATAGCAGATTTGCCCTTGGAGCTTCAGCCAAAGTTTTTAAGAATTTTGGAAGATGGCGTAGTAACTCGAATTGGGGGCAATAAGCCCAAGAAAATAGATGTAAGAATAATTTCTGCTACAAACAAGGATATAAGAGAGCTTATAAATGAAGATAAATTCAGGAAAGACCTTTATTACAGACTTGATATATTCCAGGTTACCATACCTCCTTTAAGAGAGAGGAAAGGTGATATCGTTCTTTTGGCAAACAGATTTTTACAGGAATTTTGCATGGAGCAGGGTATAAGTATAGTGGAAATCCCCGACGAAATACTGAGTATATTTACTGAATATAAGTGGGAAGGTAATGTAAGAGAGCTTAGAAATTTAATACAAAGATCTGCAATAATAGCATCTCAGACCGGAAAGAATAAAATTGAAAAGGAATATCTTCCTTCATATATGCAGAATATTGAAGTGGATGAAATTAAGAAGCTTATTAATTTAGATGAAATAAAAAGCTATTCAGGATTGGAAGAATATATTCAACAAATAGAAAAAAGAATTATCATTAAAACCTTGGAAGAAATGAACTATAATAAATCAGAAACAGCAAAGAAATTAAATATTCCAAGAGCAACATTGTATTACAAAATGGAAAAATATAAGGTAAGTTTTTAGTTTTTAGGGACGGTTCTTTTCGTT
>DNNJ01000404.1:0-10045 GCA_003487955.1 Clostridiales bacterium
TACAGGCCTAAAAACGGCAATTTATGCTTTCAATCCACGAATGAATTTCACTCGAATTTACTATTTTACGACTTTTTAGGCTCATAGGGTGCACACCCTATTTTCTCTCCTCGAGTTATGCAATTGAAATACAAGACAATATCTTCAAAAAAAACAGGGAGCACACCCTCCGAGCATCGGATAGCCTTCCCGAATTCAATAGATAGTTACTTGTGAATGAATGGGTAACTACTCATTCTCGAGCGGGTAATTATCCATTTTTCAATAGGTAGTATGGCATTTTTTTACGCTAAAATATCGGCATTTCGACGCTAATGCGGAGGTAAAAACACCCTTTTACCATCCAACAGCAGGCAATTTTCCTTCCTTTTTTACCCAATTTTCTTCCTTTTGTCTTCCTTTTTTCCTCTATTTTTGGTCCTTTTTTAGACCATTTTTTAGCCTTTTACACTCCCTTTTTTCCTCCGTTTGGCAGGAAAAATAGAGTGTTTTTTTTATGAAAAAGTCGCAAGTCGCAAGTCGCAAGTCAAAACAATTACGAATTACGAGGGACATAGCATGCGGAGAAAGGATAGGTATTACAAACAGATTCTTCGCTTCGCTCAGAATGACATCCTTATGACGTATGGGGGAGTCAGGCAAGGCTGCTTTGCGGCGGTGTCATGCTCAAGAGGCAAAGAGGTGTTGCCGCAAAGCAGCCTTGCCTTCCCTCTTTGGAATCTAAAGTCAATGTCATTCTTCGCTTCACTTCGTTACGCTCAGAATCCGCAGCCTTAACAATTACAATCTTATATCAATTACGAATTAACAATTACGAATTTTTCGGAATATATTATTAATAGTGTGTTTTGATCTGGCAATAATAAAATAAAACAGAAATTGCAAATATTCTCCGGTTTGATACCAAAATTATGAGTAAAAAATGAATATTGATTTTTAATGTAACAAAAGATAATTATGTAACCTATAGAGAAACAAGTATAAAAGACGTCCAAAAAAAATAATTAAAAGTGTGTATTTTATTAAAAAAATAATATACATTTGTCGGGAAAATGTATAATTAGTGTAGATGAATATGTCAAAGAAATATATAATACCTGATTAATTTAAATAAAAATAGTTATGAAAAGAATTTTATTAATTACCCTTTTGTTTTTGTTAATTGTACCGGAAATTAGTTCTCAAATCAAGCCTTTTTATCAAAGGGCCGACCTATGGTTTCGGAGTAATGAGTTGGATACTTCGGAAAAACGTTGGAAAAATATAGGAAAAGACAGTATTTGGGCTGAATCGGGAGAATTTTGTTCCCTATCGGCAAAAGACATAAATTTCCATAAGGGGATAGCTTTAATCGATAGTCAATCAGTGTTACGGGTGGATTATCCTTTTTCACCCATTTCGCGTGTAAGTGTTATAACGGTATTTCATGTCAGCGACACAAGTGCGGAACAGGGCGTATGGAGTTTGTCGGTTGACGGCCGTCAGCTGACGGGCTTGAGTGATCGACGTTTGTTAAGGGAAAAGACGTACTATCCGTATCCCTTGAAACGCCGGGGCATTCCCATCATCCAGGTAAGCGTACAATCCTTTGCTAAAAAACGCAGTGACAGCATACGTTTTGTGATGGGGCGGTGTGAGATGCCGGATTCCAGCATAGCTTCAATGAAAGGAAGCATAGCGGAATGCATAGTGTTCGATAAATTTTTAAAGAAGGCGGAGATCCTTCGCATAGAAAGCTATTTAGCCATAAAGTATGGCATAAGTTTATACGAGTCGGATTACGTAACTCCTTATGACAGTATCATATGGGATTATGCATCGAACCGTGATTATTCCCATTCCATAGCCGGCATAGGCAGGGATTCGGTTTTTGGCTTGTACCAACGCCAGGGTAGCTCGGTCGAAGAAGATTTGCTAAGCATAGGAGCAGGGCAAATTATGCCATATAATGCAACCAACAGTGCCTATGTAGCCGAAGGCCGTTATTTGATATGGGGACATAATAATGGCGCATTGAGTTGTGAGAATCTCGAAGACAGCATTCCTTTATGGGACAGGCAATGGCTGATGCAGTCGACGGGGACTTCGGCCTTGCCGACACAAGTCCGTATAAAGATGCCGGTAATCAAGAAAAAACAGACCTATTACTTGGTCATAGACCGGAGTGGAAGCGGTTCTTTCGACAGTTTGAACTGCAACTATTTCGCCCACGATTCCATAGACGGCAATGCGTACGTATATTTTAATAATATTGAATGGGATATTGATGGCAGTGGAAAGGATATCTTTGGTTTTTCGCCGGGAAAATCTGTCTCGAAGGTAAAGATGGCCACATTGCCCGACAGTCTTTGCGAGAACTTGGGCATGCCTGCCAGGCAATACCTCAAGCCGGGAGAAAGCCTGTATATAGAAGCCCGCCAAGTATGTTTTGATCCTGTTTCTTATCAATGGAGTAACCAAAACGGATTATACAGCGAAGCGTCCGGCATAGAGGTAAGCGAAGAAGGGATGTACACCTTACGGTTAATCTCGTCGGACGGACGCATGGTGGAAGGACAAACCTATGTGAGTTATTTAGGGGAGGATTATGCTATCGATGCGTTGTACGATGTATACCCCAATCCGAGCAAGGGTAATTTCTATGTATCGGTACGTTTGCCCGAGGCATCCGACATCACGATGCGCATTCACAGTGTGAGCGGTAGTTTGTTAAAAGAATGTAAAACCCAAGCCAAGAGTCGGTATATTTTTGAAGAACAATTGCAGACCCAAGGCTATTATTTTATCCATATTCAAAGTAGGTTTGGGGAAAAGACATTGAAATTGGTCGTTACAAGATAGTAAGGAAATAAAATAGAACAAGATATAAAATGCTTCATTATGAAACAATTTAATTTATTTTTTATCGGGCTCATGGCAGCCCTTTTATCCATGGTTTATGTTTTCACGAATCAGAATACATCTGTAGAAAGCATTTCCGGTAATACCATCGCTTATCCGATGCCGGATAACATAGTCGAACAAGACGGGGAAAACCTTTCCTTACCGGGCGAAACATTCCCATCTGCATTGACGCATGAAGCGGAAAGCATAAACGAACTTAAGAGGGATCAAGGCTATCCGCTTGCCTTATACCAAGGGGAAGAGCGTGAAATAGGCTATGATCCGGAACAAGGGATGCATCATCCTTCGGAAGAGGTCTTTCAACTTTATATAGACAGCCTGCCGGGAGAAGGTAGCCTTGTGTATTTGGATTATGAATTGTATGGGGTAGCGGATTATACCCACGTGGGTCGCAGCATCAACCAACAGCCTGTTTTTGGGGGATGTTTTATCAAGCGTTGGGATACGTGGACGCGTCAAAGCGAGCGCATTAATCCATCTTTACTACACAAAGGGTTGAATGTAATCCGTTTTACGATACCACAAGAAGCCACCTACCGGTATAAGATACGAAATTTAAAAATCGACATACAATCCGTTGCCAATCAAACGAACAACAGCGAAGAACAAGAGAAAAATCACAGCATAGAAATCCGTAATGAAAATCAAACGGGTCGCAGCCTGGTGGTAAATCAACCCACGACGGCCTTTTATTACAAACAATACGGATACCTGCAAGGATTTGTAAGTGGCAAAGATGCCGAAAAAGCCAAGTTGAGCATAGGCAATCGAAAAGTCAGGAGCTATCAAGGCGAATTTGAAGGCATCGCCATGCGACCTACGGATAAAGAGAATTTGGATGATGCTAACGTAGTGTATTCCGATCAACCGTGGAGTACGGTGGTGGAAGCGGTTTTTCCCGACGGGGAGGTTTTACGGGCGGAAGTGGTGTTTGAGCGTCCGAGTGTGTGGGACTATGAAACAGGATTCAATCCGGATATACATTATACGGAAAAAGAAATATCAACCGAAGAAGCTTTTTGCGTGTTTTTGGACGAGGTGAGTCTCGAGGGTAAAGCCGGTACGATAGAAGATGAAATGACCCTATCGATAACGGCATTACGTTCGATAGACATCCCTCGCTTGAACCCGGGTATGGTCAATGTTACCTCTGGCGGCGATGCCTATCGGTTTTTGCCTCACGGCACTCATTTCAAAGAAGCGGTAAACTTACGCATAGGATACGATACGGCGAAGATCCCCAAGGGGCATTCAGCCAAAGAAATCAGGAGTTATTATTACGACGAGGGTCAGCGTTATTGGGTGGCTTTGCCGCGTGATTCTGTCTCCGGAGCAGGAGGCGTGGTATGTTCCAAGACGACTCATTTCACGGACATTATCAATGCGATAGTGAAGGTTCCGGAGATGCCCGAAGCCAAAGAGTTCACCCCTACCTCCATTAAAGAGTTAAAGGCTGCCGATCCCTCTTCGGGTATACAGATGATCCAAGCCCCAACGGCCAACAGTCAGGGCACGGCCAATGTGAGTTACCCGATCCAAGTTCCGGCCGGTCGTCAAGGCCTGCAACCCAACCTATCGGTAAACTACAGCAGCGAAGGCGGCAACGGATTATTAGGTATGGGCTGGGACATGCAAATCCCGGCCATTACGGTCGACACGAAATGGGGTGTTCCGCGCTATGATGCTACGAATGAAACGGAAGGTTATTTATTAAACGGCGAAGAATTGTTGCCCAATCCTCGACATGTATCGACATGGGAATCAAGAAATATCAGTGGAACGAAACAATTCTATCCGCGCATAGAAGGAGCTTTTGACAGCATTGTACGCTATGGGAATTCACCTAACGAATATTTTTGGATAGTAACCAATAAACGAGGCATTAAGTCCTATTATGGAAGCTACGATGGGCAACAACCTGCTTACGATGTGTTATTAAAAAAACCAACCGACGGATCCATTGCGCAATGGCCCTTGTGCAAGGTGGAAGATTTGAACGGGAATTTTATGAAATACTATTATACGATTAGTGAGCAATATGAAAATAGAAGAGATGATGATAATCAAGAACCATATACAATTAAATTAGGGAAACAGCTATGGTTGGATAGTATTACGTACACTGGATATTCCAATAATGATGGGGCCTATAAGGTGGCTTTTTATAGCGATGATTATCCGATTTGTTCTCAACTGCAAAAAACATCAGTGGTTTCGGAGGTGGATGAATTGATTAACAAATCAAATTCAGGAACAAGTAATTCGGAAAAAAGAGAATTACAAGACTCAATAATTTCTGATAACATTGGTATTTCAGGAGCAGGTGGAGGAATCGGTTTATTATCCGGAGGGATGGATTCTGCTTATGTTCGTTTTGCCCTTATTCATGGATTTGATACTACGGATATTTTATATAGCTCATACCGCATGTTATTTTATGATTCAGCACAAAGTACTCGTTTGCATGTTTCTTTTGCCAATGACGGTTATTATAGTATTAATGCTGTGGTTAACAGATGGTATTTTGTTGATGCGTTGTATTTGGGGGATTCTTCATATTTACATGTAAATTATTATTTCAGAGTTTTCGACACCTTATCAAATCAGGTTATTCAAGTAATTCCCTTTTTTCAATCAAATTCGCTCATCATACGGAACATTCCAAGTGATTTTGTGATATTTATGCCTGAACAAACCATACGAATGTGTTTTGCTAATTATTATACGGATACGGCAAACAAAATACCATATCAGAAAATGAAATTGTATGAATATGATACGAATCATAGTTTGGTATTATTGAATTACTTTGAGACGGATATAAATGGTTTATATGATACGTTGCTCATTCCGGATAGGACTTATCGTTTAACCAAATCAAGGAATAGTTCAGATCCTTGTAGTGATTCGGTTGAATTTGATTTCAGAGTTAGCTGGGATGAATATAATTATATTTACGATACAATCGTAATAACTTCTGAAGTAAATACAACCGGATTGGTAAAACGTTTATATAATGATACGAATACAGGAGCTATTTACCTACCGCTACATGATAAACCGTCGCAATTAAATACATATTCTGTTTTTTTGGATTGTTACTTGTTTAATGGACTAATATTAAATAATGTTGCTTTTGAATTGTCTTCAGATGGCGTTCCGATAGATACTTTTGAGACAATAAATAATAATAGTATAGAATTGCAACTAAACTATTATAAAAATTATCATCTTAGACAACTTGAATATATTCCAATATATCAAGATCCCACAAAAGACGAGCTTGCTGAAATGGATATTCGGGTGGATTTTGCTTGTCCCAGGACCTACTTACTGGTAGAAAACACTACCAATCAGGGCCATGAAATAATCAGCAATCCATATAGTAATATAATAGGGATTCGATATACTCCGGCTCCTGAAATATATTCCTTGCGTGTAATTTCAGCTTCAACAGGAGATTCTTTGCCTGGAGCAGTTTTTGAATTATACAAAAAGGTATCGAATAATTTTTTATATGTTCAGACGTATACTACAGATAATACAGGATGTATACCGGAATTAAATTTGCCGGTAGATGCGACATATTACCTTATTCAAATAAAAGCACCGGAAGGATATATTACCGATAATATTACAGAGGCTACAATGAGAATAGCTTTAGATAGAACTGTATCAGACATAGATACATCTGTTAATCTGTCAATAGATACGATTGCCAAAGTCATAACCGTAATAAATTCTCTTGATTCAATGATGGTTGATACGGGTATGGTAACTGTAAGACTAAAAATCGTTGACGAATCAAACAACAATAAGGGTGTAGTAAATTATCCTTTTCAAGTAATAGATGCTGTTACAGGAAATTTTTTAGGAATATATAAAACAGATACGAATGGATATACATCGGTTTTCCAAATAAAGAAAGATCAACATTATAATATAAAAGAAGTAAATATACAATCACCGAATTCAAAAATACAGTCGAGTGATACCATCCACTTTTACATAAGATTTTACACTTCGCTCAATTATTTTTATGTTTCTCCAAATGCACCAAGTGGATGGACATGTGATCATACTCCAAATACCTCACTTTACACTGTAACCTTAAAAAAGCCCAAAAGAACACGATTAGTTAGAATAAGAAAAATTTCACCTGAAAATGAGTATTTAGGATTAGAGAATGCTGGATTTCTTTTTTGTGATTTAGAAGCAGATACTTGTAAACAGTTTATCACGAATTCATTAGGATATACCGATACGTTCCGTTTTTCTACATGTTCACGTTATAGTATCCTTGAGACACAAGCACCGGTGGGTTATGAAATCAATTCATATCCATTATATGCAACAATGGACAATGCGTTCAATATATCAATTTTACCACATCCAAAATATAATGGCCCTTATATAGATGCTCCATATACATATATAGATTCTCGTGCAGCATATTTTCAGGTAAAGGATTCAAAATTAGGCCCTAGAATTAGAGTAAAAGCTATTGATGTTGATGATAATTCTTTACTAACGGATGCGGGCGTTAAAATTTATCAATTCCCCGATACAATCGAATCAATGAGTTTGATTCGTACGGATGATAATGCATTAAGTCATGTAATACCGTTAAAAAATGGTTATAAATATAGAATAGTTGAATACGATATTCCCGAGGGGTATAGTGCACGCAAGAGGCCTTTTTTTGATATAGAGGTGGATAATTCGGGAAATATTATTATATTAGATTCATGTCAATTATCTGATAATTGTTATAAAATCAATAATGTTTGGATTTATACCTTATTGAATAAAAAACAATCCTTGTATCCTGATCTTGGATCATCTGCTATTTATGATGATTGTAGAGAAACTTATCCCTATGATAATACTATTAATGCTCGATATGGATTCCGGCAATCGTCAAAAGAAAAGCTTCGTAAGATAATCATTTATTATAAAGATAGTTGTGTTCGATCTTACAGTTTTTGTTATGCTACAGATGCTTTTGGAAGGGCACAATTACAAAAAATAGAGCAATGGGGAGTTAATTATTCGGAAGAAGGTGCATATGTCCATGAATTGGAATATTATGATAACATTAGAGAATCAGAAAACTTTACATATCTTGATGATGAAGAACTTTGGAATCAATATGAAAGTAATTTGTTTTTAGATTATATCCTAAATTGGAATAATAAATTGACAAATTTTTTAATGACCAATGAATTTGCTCGTCCGACTTTATTAGGAGGAGCTCAGAGTTTATCCATAGGCGGAGGCGGAGGAGTTAATGTAGGATTGGGATTTAAAGTCATGGATAAAGAAGCAACAATAGGATATGGAGGAAGTGGTTACGGAAGTTGGGGGAATGGAAGGACTACCCTTTTAGATATGGATGGTGACGGTTTACCCGATCAAGTATTTAGTTTTGGAAAAATGGTTTTTTATTGCCCTCAAATTGCAGATAGTGCCAAATTTGGAATACCAATAGAAATTCCCAAATTAACTCATTTTTTAAGAGAAAAAACAACAGGATTTTCACATGGTCCACAAATTTCAATTGGTTGCCATGCCAGTTTAGAGTGGTCAAGAAGTACCTCAAAAACTAAAATTTATCTTTCTGATATAAATGGAGATGGTTTTGTTGATGTTGTTGAAAATGGGAAATTTAAAAGTTTGGGCAGGGTAATAACGCCTCCTTTATTAACTGCAAATGATTGTACATTACCGATTATTGAACAAAATGTAGACACTTTGAAGGCTGAATGTTTAGAAATATCAGGTATTCAGAATATTCCCATAGAAGATAGAGATTCTATCATTGATACTTTGTCTTATGATGTGGTAAGGGTATGGAATGCAGAAGTTGGGATTGAGCATGGTGTTGTGCATCAAATATTTGCTCCGGTATATTTAGCGGAAGATACTGCACGGGTAGATGATTTCTATGGAGAAGAAGACGCTGTGATAGTTTCTATTGAGACAGGTGGATATATGCTTTGGGATAGTCTGAAAGGATTTCCCAAGTATACTCAGCAATTGCTTTGGATAGATACATTATATGCCGGAGATACTATGATTCATTGTGAAAGTTTATCTTGGGGTAAATTTGGGGATCCTAATACTCCAAATATCAAACTTAAACCGATGTATTGTGATGTTGAGTTATTGGATTTTCTATACTTTCCTGTTTTTAAAGAGGGTAATTTATTTTTCAGGACACGTCCTTTAAAAAATGGAGTAAAATCAAAAGTGATATGGGATCCGCAAATTTTCAATAATATACCAACCCTAAACGGTGACTTTTCCTATGACGCAAACGGTTTACTTATTGCAAATGCAGAAAAAGCATCTCGTTCTCAATTATGTTATGGTGATTCGAATTTTTATTGTCCTTTATCAGGAACCTTGCATATAAAATATAATCAAACCCTTCCACCACTGTCAGATATTGTAAATTACAGTATATATTATAATAATTCATTGCTTGTTACTCATTCAAGTACGAATGGACAATTATATTATGATAATACCTTACATGTAACAGAAGGGGATTCCATACAATTTGTCGTTAATAGTGCTTCAAATGTTGATTTAGTCTCAGCACAATGGCAACCGTATATTTATTATGATTCGATAACCATTCCTAAAGACAGCATATTAGATACAACCATATATGCCATTCAAAACGGGCGGTCATTATTGGATTTTTATCCGACTCCTTACTATACTTTTTATTCGGATATAGTAAGTTTTAAACCTTTTGTTCATACTTTTCCCATTTCATCTTTGACTTTACAACCCGGTATTAGTATTTATTCAGGCGATACACTAAATGGAAACATTCATTTTGTTATTAAGAAAAGAAGTCAAACGATATTTTCTCATACCTATAATTTTAATAATCAACTGGAATCATATAGAGATCCTTTATTGTACAATTTGACCATTGATTTGGGCGATACATTGTATTTTGAATGTTATTTGTCGGATAAATCTCAAAAAAACAAAATAAAGGAATGCTATATATTGGTTAATGGAATACCTTGTTACTGTATTGTATATGCAAAAAAGGATCAACATCCCGTATTTGGTAATTTTTATAATGGATGGAGTCAGTTTTTATATAAAAACGATCAAT
>DNNJ01000404.1:10285-10837 GCA_003487955.1 Clostridiales bacterium
GTTTTTATATAAAAACGATCAATTGTCAAAAATGAATCCAAACAAAATCAATTGGTTGATAAATGCTAAAAATAATCATATTTTTTCAGTTGATGTTGTATTAGATACAAGCGGTTTTAATGGTTCTTTAGATAGTTTATTGACTTTAGCGGAAGAAACTTCTAGTGCACAATTATCACAATTGAATAAATTTTTATGGGCATTCCCAATGTTTCCGAATAATGAAAAAGTGGGACATCGGGGTGTTTTTGAAAACACGTCCATACTTGGTGCCGATATTCGCTTAGGCAACATTCCATACTATGAGGATGAAGAAGTAATAGATGAATTATGTGGAGAAGAAGAATATGAAAACGCTCAAACTAATGATTTGCAAAAAAGTGAAATCTTAACACAAAACTCGAAATCAGGCTCTGATGAAAAAGATCTATTGGATAAAGTGAGTAAATCAAAAGCTATATCATTCAGTGTAGGATGTGAAATTGGTGGATTTGGATTTGGATTATCCGGAAGCAGGGGGGAAAGTTGGTTGAAGAATGATATAATGGATTT
>DNNJ01000218.1:0-3118 GCA_003487955.1 Clostridiales bacterium
ATGGTGCGAAGTTGCATCCTTGGTACCGGCAGCTTCAGGATATGGCTCTTTGTCACCCTGTTCTCTGCAATACCATGAAGGAAACTCCTGTAATTCCTGCCCGGATCCCTGATAAACTTCATCAGCTTTTCCGACAGATGGTTTTCCATGCCTTCGTGCCGAAGGAGATAGTCGTAAAACATGACCACCGTATCTACTATGGCATTAATTGTCTGGGCTTGACGCTCTGACTTAAATCGAAGCGGTACTACTTTTTTCAGGATGTCGGGGTTCTTCAGCCACGCCAGAAATCCCGAAATGTCATCAATGTTTACCCGCTCATAATCCTTTACGGCTTCTTCAAGGTAGGTGAAGAAGTGTTTAAGATGGATGCAGTGCATCCTGAGAGTGTTTCTGGCATATCCTGCATTGTCCTTGAACTTCAGGTACTTTAGCACTAGCTGCACTGGTAAGCCTGTGTCATCGGCCAGATAGCACCTAATCCTTCCATCTACTGTCTTTAGTTCAACTACTTTCATTGTGCATGCTCCTTTCTTTAGATGCATGAACAACAATATCATTTTTTGCTAACGTCGGCTACGTTAACTACTATGATTTATGACCACGAGTTATCTCAGCAAGTCCATTTAATTTTCGCCGGATTCGGCTCGTCTTCGACGGCTACGACTTGTAAGGCCGCCGTCATCTCCGCGCATACTTCCTCGGCGATCTTATTATATACTTCGGTGTTTTCGTTCAGCCCGACGCGGTCATAGGCGATCGCCGCCGCACCGTAGAAGTAAAGTCCGATGGAGTGGGACAGTGTATGCACAACCGCAGAGGCCTGTCCACAGGCGCGAGCCGCCGCTTGCGCGGCGGGATCTGCGTCAAGTTCCCGGGCGGCAGCATGGCACTCATTCAGAATGATCTTCTTGACCACAGGAAATTTCACCTTGCCGTCAAGGTAGTCGCGGGCGGCATTCAGCGCGTTTCGCGGGCAGGAGTCATTAGGACAATGCTTTTCGAAGATCGGGAGAATGTTTGCCTCGGCGTAGCTAATACACCAGTTGCAGATGGTCATCTTGCTCTGAGTGTCAATCAGGCGCATAAGCGCAACGATCGACGGCGCATTGACATCGCCGAGCATTTTGCGGAGTTTCTTTGCCATCGGTCAATCCCTTCCTTCATATCCAATTGTCTTAAGCCAGTTGGCAACCGCTTCTGATGTAACAGTACCATTTACTGACTTTTTTCTATTTGTTAACCGCATTAGTTTCAATTGTTTTCCTTTCCTGCTTGATCCACAAATATAAGTCTGTCACTCTCCCTGCTCTAATTCCTGTAATTTAGCCCAGAGGCGCCGCTCCGAGACCAGCTTCTGTGGCCTGTAATCTTTGTTTCTCCTGCTTTTTTATTACCATTTTAGCATAACGCATTGAGGCAGTCATCGTTCGAATTTCCCTTTATTTACAGCAAGTGAGAATGTACCATAAAAAGCGGGTATAGTCAATGTAACGTTCCTTTGTTGAAAAATAAAAATATACTTGTGTCGTTAATACCATTATGATATCATATTTATATCATTCTGGTAGGAAAGGAGAAAATTATGAAAGAACAAGTATTAAAAGTCAAAGCCGGGATGCCCAAGTTAATTCTATTTATCCTCCTCTACCTGGCGGCCATTGCCCTTATTATTCTAGGGGGATTCCTCCTCGACGGAGGATCCGGCGCGCTGCTTTTATCGGCAGGTATTCTTTGGGTAATCATTGGATTTATCCCTTTTTTGGGGCTCAAAATCGTCAAACCCCAAGAGGCCTTAGTTCTTACTCTATTTGGGAAATATATCGGTACCTTAAAAGACCCTGGCTTCTATTATGTACATCCTTTCTCGGTGGCGGTTAATCCCGCTGCCAAGACCCGTCTAGGACAAAGCGGAGATATGGACAGTAGTCCTAAGCTTACCCTTTCTCCTTCGGGAAATGTTATGCAAAGTAACGGGTTAAGTAAAAAGATTTCGCTTAAAATCATGACCTTAAATAATAGCAAGCAAAAAGTGAATGATGTTTTAGGTAATCCTGTGGAAATTGGTATTGCGGTCATGTGGAGAGTTGTTGACACCGCCAAGGCTGTTTTCAATGTGGATAATTATAAAGAATATCTCTCGCTGCAATGCGATAGCGCCGTTAGAAATATCGTTCGCATCTATCCTTATGATGTGGCCCAGGGAATTGATACCACCGGTGACGGGGAGCCGGACGAAGGCAGCCTCCGTGGTTCCAGCTCGATAGTAGCTGAGCGTATCCGCAAGGAAATTCAAGATAAAGTGGAAGATGCCGGTCTGGAAATTATCGAAGCACGAATTACCTATCTTGCTTACGCTCCGGAAATTGCCGCCGTCATGCTACAAAGGCAGCAAGCCAGCGCCATTATTGATGCTAGAAAGATGATCGTCGATGGCGCCGTAAGTATGGTAGAGATGGCTTTGGCTAAACTTAATGAAAATGATGTGGTCAAACTTGATGAGGAGCGCAAGGCTGCTATGGTATCTAATTTACTTGTTATCCTTTGTGGTAATAAGGATGCCCAGCCTGTTGTCAATAGCGGCAGTCTTTATTAAAATTGGCTAATCCTAAAAAGCAAATTCCACTTCGTCTATCGCAAAAGCTGTATGAGGAGATTGCGGCCTGGGCTGAGGATGATTTCCGATCGATTAATGGCCAGATCGAATATCTACTCACCGAATGTGTCCGACAAAGAAAAAAGACCGGCAAATATATGCCGGATCATGTAGCTGAGAAGAAGACACCGGAGCGGTAGAACCCAATCGGAGGGCGGTATTTTTCAACAAAACACCCCGCTTGCTAATTAATAGACAAGCGGGGTGTTTTTAACTAAGACGAGACGTTTTCATTTAACTATAAAAAATGCATCGCCGTAGCGATGCGATCCGTTAATTTGTGGCATTTTATCTTAGATCAATTTAGTATAATCCCTGGCTCCGTAGAAGAAACGCAATATTATTACCGTTTTATTGTTTTCATCGACTTTATAGACGAAAATGTAGTTTTTTATGACAGCCTTGCGGTATATAATGTACCCATGATTTAAGACAAAATTTTCGAAAATTTAAGTGAGCCTG
>DNNJ01000218.1:3425-3614 GCA_003487955.1 Clostridiales bacterium
GGCTGGGAACTCTCAGATACCCTTGATTCGGCGCCGGTGCTTGCCGCAGTCAAGGATGCCATAAGGCAATACGGCAAGCCGGAGATTATTAACAGCGACCAAGGCAGTCAATTTAGTAGCGATGATTACACAAGCTACCTCAAAGTCGAAGGGGTACGGCAGAGCATGGACGGGAAGGCACGCTGGGTT
>DNNJ01000218.1:3929-5915 GCA_003487955.1 Clostridiales bacterium
ATCTATGAGTACAATACGGAAAGACCGCACCAGACTTACAATTATATGACTCCCATGGAAATTTATCTGGCTCAACAGATTGCAGCCTAACCAAAGAAAAACAAAGGTTCAAATGGTAATATCTGGTTCACTAAGAAAAGAAAAATATTTGTCTTGACAAAGGGTACATCTTAGTTTTAAGGAGTAATAAGTATTTATGAAAACAATTGCTTTTTATTTACCGCAATTTCATCCTATCCCAGAGAATGATCAATGGTGGGGTCGAGGTTTTACCGAATGGACTAATGTTGCTCGAGCCAAGCCGAGGTTTAAAGGTCATTATCAACCTCATATCCCAGCTGATTTGGGCTTTTATGATTTAAGATTAGAAGAAACCCGTATAGCTCAGGCTGAATTAGCAAAGAAATATGGCATTCATGGTTTTTGTTATTATCATTATTGGTTTAACGGAAAAATGCTTTTGGAAAGGCCGCTGCAGGAGGTTGTTGCATCCGGTAAACCGGATTTTCCGTTCTGCGTATGTTGGGCTAATGAGAATTGGACTCGAAGATGGGACGGATTGGAACAAGAAATTCTTATCAAACAAAATTATGAAAACTATGATGCTAAACAACATTTTAATTGGTTGTCTCCGATATTTGCCGATCAGAGGTATATAAAAATAAAAGATAAACCCCTTTTCATCATTTACCGGCCAGGAGAGATCAAAAATATTGAGCAGAAAGTTATGGAATGGAAAGAGCAAGCGAAACAAAACGGTTTTCCTGGTCTGTATCTTGTTTGCACAAAAAATTTTAAAAATGACAGGGAAGAATCCCATTTCATTAATATTGGGTTTAATGCATTTATTGATTTTCAACCGCAGTTATGTTCGGCAGAGGCTTATAATGCATACGGAGCATTTTTATATAATTATCGGGAATATATTCAAAAAAAAGGATTGCCCAACAAAAGTGAATTTGTTACTTTTCCATGTGTCTTTCCAAGTTGGGATAATTCGGCTCGCCGGAAAGAAGGCGCGCATATTATTCAAAATAATAACCCGGCATTATATAAGAGATGGTTAATGCAATCATTGCAAAAAGTTCGAGAATATAACATGTCAGAGCAAATCGTTTTTATCAATGCCTGGAATGAGTGGGCGGAAGGATGCCATTTGGAACCGGATTTAAGAAATAAACATGCTTTTTTAAAAGCTACGAAAGAAGCGTTGGATGAATTTGCTCTTTTAGAACAGGGTAAAATGGATAACAAATTCTTAAAAGATACGGACTTGAACATTTCTTTAGAACAGAGACAATGGCGGGTGCTACTACGGGAGGTGGCAATGGTTCGCCCCCTTTATATTTGGGGCACAGGCGCTTCCGGGGTCAAAACGATGGAAATACTCCAGGAATACGGAATTAAGGTGACCGGTTTTTTTGATAATAACGCATCAAAATGGGACGGAATACTTGGTAAGTTACCCGTATTGTCACCATTATTGCTTAAAGAAAATCAACAGGTTGAACAGAAACAGCGGCCTTACATTATTATTTCTTCGATGTACGGCTTGGATATTAAGAAACAATTAAGTCACGAGTATAATTTGGATGAATATATTGATTTTATTCTGGATTATGGTGTTCCTCTCAAGAAAGCTGATCTGAAAAAAATTAATGAAGACGATAAAAATCCATTTAATTTTTGTAATGCTTGCGGGAATGATGTTCCATTATACACTTCTCCAAAAAGCTTGTCTGGAGTTTGTTCTCGATGTGGCTCCAGCAATAAAGAAAGAACGATTATAGCAGTCATAGAAAAGGAATTTAAGGATCAGAAAAATCCATGCCTAGAACTTTTATCGATTAATCTCCATCTTAATCTGGGCTATTTAAAGATTTTTATAAATTCTTACAAATATTTATATTATCCCCATTATATTCAGGACTTGGTACAGAATTCCAGAGCGGATATTTTAGAACTCCCATATAAGGATGAATCCTT
>DNNJ01000218.1:6083-6401 GCA_003487955.1 Clostridiales bacterium
CTTCGATATTATTGTAGTAAATGATTATTCTAATAAACCAATGATTGGTTATCAAGGATATCGGGAAATATACCGAACTCTTAAGAAGGACGGGGTTGCATTAGTAGTCTTTGAAGATAATAAAAATCAACCGTCATGCATTAAGGAACAAATGCCGGAGATGGGTAATGTATTAAGAACGTGTGGTTTCTCGGTTGATTACCGTTTCGGGAGTAATTCTTGTGATGTTAATGAGTCAAACTCGTTATTTTTATGCAAAAGAACCGATAATAAAGATTGCTGTTTATGAGGTGACAAATGAAGATACTATATTTAGTC
>DNNJ01000218.1:6615-8713 GCA_003487955.1 Clostridiales bacterium
GTTAGTCCACGCTTTTTACCCCGAGAGCCAAACCGGAACAGAGAAGTTTATTTACAACATGGCGTCTGCTGGTCAAAAAAATGGTCATGATGTCAAAGTTATAACCTATGGTTTCAATCAAAGATTTCAAGATGAACAGTCCTTTAAACATGTGATCGCTTGGGAGTATGAGTATCATAATATCCCAGTAATTGCCTTTAAATACAAGAAAGCTCAGGATCTTAGTAACTATGTATTAGCAAATCCGAAGATGAGGGATTTTGTGACTTATATTTTGGATCGGGAAAAACCGGATTTGGTTCATGCGGGCCATTTGATGCGGACCGGAGAGTTTGTACAAGCTTGCATTAAACGGAGTATTCCCTATATTGTTACGTTGACCGATTATTTTCTCGTCTGTCCCAAATATATTATGCTGAAGAAGAACTATCAAATTTGTCATAGTTGCGATTATGGAAAGGCTTGCCAGCAAAGTTGTCTGGAGATTGATCTTGATACAGTAAAGCGGTATCGAAAAGCAAAATACATTTTGCAGCATGCTTCGGCGATTACAGCCCCTTCGCAATTTGTTAAAGACCTTTTTGAACGAGAAATTAAAGGGATTAATGTTCGGGTAGTAAACCATGGGCTAGACTGTATAAACCAAAGAGAGAAGAAAAAAGTATACCAAAAAGGGGATCAAATTAACTTTGGCTATATGGGCTCTTTTGGCGTCCATAAAGGAATTAGTTCTTTAATCGAAGTGTTCAGCCGTTTAAGCGCCAACTTATATCTATATGGTTTCTCTTCTGATAACATGTTGCTTAATTTAATCTTTAAAAAATACGATATTGATAATATTAAGTTAGGTGGGAGATATACCAGCGCTCAACTGCAAGGAATTATTGATACGATTGATGTGTTGATTGTGCCATCCATCTGTAACGAGACCTATTGTTTTGTTATTTATGAAGCTATGTTGAATCAGGTTCCGGTAATTGTTGCCGATGGAGGGGCTTTGACTGAAAAAATAAAAAACGGTGTTGAAGGTTTTACTTATGAAAAAAATAACACCAAACAATTGGAACAAATTATTTCACTGATTATGGAGTATCCAGAAATGTTAAATATGTTCAAAGCAAATATTAGCCAATTTAAGATCCCAACTTTAGCAGAGGAGACTAAAACTTATCAGGAGTTATACCAAAGCTGTTATGATTGTAGTAATTACTTAACTATTCAGCATGATGATACAGAAGAGGCAGGATTACCTTTTTCTCTGACGTTTATGGAAGAAGCAGTCTATAATGTAAAAAAGGCTGAAGATATCGTTATCTCAAACGAAGAGTGGGATGATTTTACAACTGCTCATTCAGGGAGGGTGGAAAGATGGTTGCTTCTTCCACTCTGGTATGAACTTGATTATTTGAAAGGTAAATGTGGAAACACCTCTAAAACATGTGTTATCTGGGGCGCCGGGAATTCTGGGGAAATAACCCGGATTTTCTTGGAACGCTTTTTGCCAAACTTTAAAATCGTCGGTATCATTGATAGTTTTCAGGAGGGTTATTTTCAGGGTATTAGGATCTATAAGCCTGAAGAACTCAAAAGATTGAAGTTTGAATATGTGTTTATTGCGACAACTTCAGGCAAGGAAGCAGCTCAAAACCTTTTTAAAAAACTTGGTTTAAAACCGATTGAAGATTACTTTTTTGGATACGGTGTAAATTAGTATTAACAAAGGAGTTTTCAGGATGATAATATGTACTTCTATTTGTGCGAATTATCTACCAAAAGCGATGGTATTAGCAAAATCTGCTAAACAGTATAATCCCGGAATTAAAATGATAATCTGTTTACTAGAAAGGGAGATTCCCGAAGAGATTAAATCATTTCCTTATTTTGATAAGATTGTGTTAGCCAAAGATTTAGGATTTGAAAATTTTGAACGCCATATTTTTAAACATTTGCTGGTTGAGGCTGCAACCTCAGTTAAAGGGCAGTTATTCAAATTTTTAATGAAAACTTTTGATGCTGAAGATAAGTTTATTTATCTTGACCCGGATATCAAGGTAATGGGACCGTTTGTTGAATTGGATAGACTTCTTGGCGACCATGA
>DNNJ01000218.1:8884-11948 GCA_003487955.1 Clostridiales bacterium
CTTGGCGACCATGAGATTGTGTTGACTCCCCATTTGTGTGAACCAGAGGAAACTGTCTTTGATATCAAACATAATGAATGCTGCGCACTACAACATGGTGTATTCAACCTTGGTTTTCTAGCGGTGAGGAGAGGACGGGAAGCGGAACGGTTTATTGATTGGTGGTGCCGTCGTTTAGAATTATTTTGCTATGATGATAAAGAAAATGGGTTATTCACTGACCAAAAATGGATCGATCTAGCTCCGGGTTTTTTTCAAATCTATATCTTGCGGCATCCCGGATATAATTTTGCGCCGTGGAATTATTCAAAAAGAAATATTACAAAGGCAGATGATAATGAATATTTGGTCAATGGAGAACCACTGCGTTTTATTCATTTTTCTGGTTTTGATTCCGGAGCTAACGAAAGTGTAATGCAGACATATAAACCCGATAAAACAGAGCCGCTCCACCAATTGTTGAGGGAGTACGAAGTTGAATCGACTGAGATGTATGGTAAATTTGACGAGAGGCCATGGAGTTATGCTTATTTTGATTCAGGTGAGTTGATTGAAAGACAGACCCGGTTAGTTTTTCGTGAAGAAGAGGTTTTACAGCATACTTATCCTGATCCGTACTGTTATTCTAACCAAACTTTTTTAGATACCGACAAAAAGGTAGATTCAACAGAGTGGGAAAGGTTAATCCAATTACAGTTTAACGGAATCAACCTTAACCCAAGTTATTTAAAAACATTTAGGTTTAATATCTGTTTTATGAAGAATATTTATGAAAAACGGGAGATACGTTATTTAATTTGGGGCGCTGGGACCTCTGGAAGTATTACGAAGAAGATAATGGAGCATATTTTGCCTAAATTTAAACTAGTTGGTGTTATAGATAAATACAAAAGAGGCAAATTTGAGAATTTGGAGATAACCGAACCCGTAATGATTGATTTGTTGAAGTTTGATTATGTAATGATTGCAACTTCACCGGGGAAAAGTGAGGTAGAGATATTATTGCAAAAAAAAGGTTTTATTAAATACCAAGACTATTGCTTTGGCTATGGAGTAATTTAATTTATTGAAATTAACGTCAATAAATAAGGGGATGTTAAAAAAGTAGTTTATTATATATTTATACTCCTTATGCCGTTAAATAACAGTTTATGGGTGATATCTAAAGGGGTGATTTTAAAATTGAAAGGCATTATTTTAGCTGGAGGTAATGGTACGCGGCTTTATCCATTAACGGTGATTACAAGTAAACAGTTATTACCTGTTTACGATAAACCAATGATATATTACCCACTATCAACACTTATGCTAGCGGGGATAAGAGATATCTTAATTATTTCAACGCCACATGACTTGCCAAACTTTGAGAAATTGATGGGTGATGGTAGTCAGTTTGGTATTAAGTTGAAGTATAAAGAGCAACCTTCTCCAGATGGGTTGGCTCAAGCATTTATTATTGGTGAAGAATTTATTGGCGATGACTGTTGTGCCATGGTGCTTGGAGATAATATATTTTACGGTAATGGTTTAAGTCCACTGCTTAGAGAGGCTGTTGTGAATGCGGAAAAAGGAGAGGCTACAATTTTTGGGTATTATGTTAATGACCCTGAGCGGTTTGGAATTGTCGAATTTGATAAGAATGGTAAGGTAATATCTGTTGAGGAAAAGCCGAAACATCCTAAGTCAAATTATTGCATAACTGGCTTATATTTTTATGATAATCGTGTAGTTAAGTATGCTAAACAAGTAAAACCGAGCGCTAGAGGTGAGCTAGAGATTACAGATTTGAACCGCATTTATTTAGATGATGGTACGCTTAATGTGAAACTAATGGGACGCGGTTATGCTTGGCTTGATACGGGAACTATAGACAGTTTGGTAGAAGCAGCCAATTTTGTTCAAATGATTGAGAAAAGGCAAGGTATCAAAATATCAGCTCCTGAAGAGATCGCATACATTAACAAGTGGATTGACAAGGAGACACTACTGATATCAGCAGAACGTTATGGAAAATCTAAGTATGGTGAGCATCTTAAACGAGTGGCTGAAGGGAAAATTCGATATTAAGAAATTTTGAAGAGCCTATAAGGAAGTAAGTGCTAAATAAAACATAGGAGTAGAAAAATGAAAACGTATTTAGTTACTGGTGGAGTCGGTTTCATCGGTTCTAATTTTATCATTTACATGTTAGGTAAATACAATGATGTAAAGATTATTAATGTTGATAAGTTAACTTACGCTGGGAATCTTGAAAACTTGGTTAACGTAGAGAGTAATCCAAACTATAGTTTTCTGCAAGCTGATATATGCGATACAGAGACAATGCAGAACCTGTTTGCGAAGAATGAGATTGACTATGTTATTAATTTTGCAGCAGAAAGTCATGTTGACAGGAGTATTCTGGACCCAGAAGTTTTTATAAAGACCAATGTATTTGGCACAGTAAACCTTCTTAATAGCGCGAAGAAAGCGTGGCTAGTTGGTGATGATACTTATAAAGAAGGAGTTAAGTTCCTTCAAGTTTCAACAGATGAAGTATATGGTTCTTTAGGTGCTGAGGGGCTTTTCATGGAAACTACTCCGCTTGATCCACATAGTCCATATTCATCAAGCAAGGCAAGTGCTGATTTATTTGTGAAAGCATATGCTGATACATTTAAGTTACCGGTGAATATTACAAGATGTTCCAATAATTATGGCCCTTACCAATTTCCAGAGAAGCTGATACCCCTTATAATTAATAACTGTCTTCAGCATAAACAGCTTCCTATTTACGGGGATGGTATGCAGATTAGAGATTGGTTATATGTTGAAGACCATTGTAAAGCAATTGATATGGTTATTCGTAAAGGAAAACCGGGCGAAGTCTATAATATCGGTGGTCATAATGAATATCCTAATATTTACATTGTAAAGACCATTATTGATTATATAAAAAAGGATGTAGACAACACAGTTGGAGAACATCTCATTAAACACGTTAAGGATCGAAAAGGTCATGATAGACGTTATGGTATTGATCCTACAAAAATTAAGAATGATTTAGGTTGGTATCCAGAAACTA
>DNNJ01000218.1:12251-18754 GCA_003487955.1 Clostridiales bacterium
AATATGTATGCGAGTAGGCTACGAAAAGTGCGGTGATGAACAAATGGCGAAGTTCAAATTTAATAAAACGGAAATTGAAGGAGTCTATATCATTGAGCCTATAATTTTTAGTGATAATAGAGGTTGTTTTATGGAGACCTACAACTATAAGGAATTTAAAGAACGCGGCATAAATGTTAATTTTGTTCAGGACAATCAGTCTAAATCTAAAAAGGGTGTGCTGAGAGGTTTGCATTATCAAAAAAAACACCCACAAGGAAAACTTTTCCGTGTTATTAAGGGTGAGGTTTTTGATGTAGCTGTTGACTTAAGAAAGGAAAGCAAAACCTATGGCAAATGGGTAGGAGTTATTTTGTCGGAAAACAACAAGAAGCAATTATATATCCCGAAAGGGTTTGCCCATGGATTCCTTGTTCTTTCTGAAAGTGCTGAGTTTGTCTATAAATGTGATGAATTTTATCATCCAGAAGATGAGGGCGGTTTAATATGGAATGATGTGATTATTGGAATTGGGTGGCCAAAGGTTGATGAAATTATATTGAGTGAAAAAGATAAAGTTAATCCTAAGTTTGAGGATTTATAAGCTTACTTTAATATTGATATGAGGTATTGATAGGATTAAAGGGGAATTGTTTAAGAAAAGGACATAAAAATAAATGTTGGAGAAGAATAATGGTCAATAAAAAGGTACCAAACATATCAATTGTTATTCCATTTTTTAATAATATTCAGTTAACTAAAGAATGTCTAAGGAATATTTATCAGAATACATCGTTAACTAGTCTCAATTACGAAATCATAATGGTGGACGATGCATCAACAGAATCATATTCTTTTAAAGAATATGAAGTTTTAATAAAATGTATAACAATTGTTAAAAACGAAATAAATCTTGGTTTTTCTAAAAGTTGCAACCGGGGAGCTGAAGTTGCGAACTACGAGTACCTAGTATTTTTAAATAACGATACTATTGTTCTTGAAGGATGGCTTGAGGGTTTGCTTTCTGTTATGAATTTTGATAAGCAAATTGGCATCGTCGGAAGTAAACTTTTGTATCCAGATAATACAATTCAGCATGCCGGGGTCTGTTTTGATGATGAATGTATGCCGTTTCATATATATAATCGTTTACCATCATCTTTTTCGGGTGCCAACAAGGTTCGAGAGTTTGCGGCTGTAACCGGGGCTTGTTTTATGATTCAATCAAAACTATTTAAAGAATTGGGTGGTTTTGATGAGATTTATTTAAATGGAATAGAAGATATTGACCTTTGTTTTAAAGTTCGTGAAGCTGGACATAAGATTGTTTATTCTCCCGATTGTACTTTATATCACTTGGAATCAAAAACGCGAAAAAAGATTTCTACAAAACAAGTTAAAAACCTTGCTGTTTTTAAAGAGCGTTGGGGTAAAAAAATACAGCCTGATTACCTGAATTATTATAAAGAAGATTTAACAGAAGACGTATTTCTTTCTGATGTATTCTTAAAAATTAAAAAAAGAACAATTAAAGAAAATTATGTTTTAGCTGTTTGGGGAGCTGGTAGCGATGGGCGTCATATGATTTCATTTTTAGATTTTATTGAAATTGAACCTCATTTGTTTATTGATAGTGATCAAAAAAAATGGGGTAGCAAAATTAAGGGTTTTCAAATATATCCCCCTCAATATTTACTAAAGTTGAAAAAGGAAGGTAAGAAAGTTTTTGTTATTATCTCTTCTTTATGGCATCAAGAGATTAAAAAATCTTTAATAGAAATGGGTTTTACAACGAACGAGTTTTTTTGATAATAGTATTTTCGGCAAGGGGTGAAATCTTGAATTTATTATACGAACAGCCTAAAGTCTCCGCAATTATTCCCACATATAATTCCAGTTGCTTTATTATTGAAACCTTGGAAAGTTTATTGGTTCAAACACTCCCTCTATCGGAAATTATTATAGTAGATGATAAAAGTACTGATGAGACCTGTCAATTAATTAAAATCTTTTCCAATAAGTATAAAAATCGAATCCACTTATATACTTTACCTCAGAACTCTGGGTCTTCAATAGCGCGTAATATTGGATTGAAACTTGCCCAAACCAGTTGGGTTCTTTTAATGGATCATGATGATATTGCTGAGCCAAATTTATTGGAGCAAGAATGGAGACGATTAATGGAGCTAGAGAAGGAAAAACCCGGAGAGTGGGTGTTAGTTCATAGCGCATATAACCAAATATCGGAAGATGGTAAGATAATGTCTAGTAGCCTTCGGTGGCGTCAGGTAGAACCGGAAGAAGTGATGGGGTATGAGCTAATCAGAAATAGAATTATCAGTAATTCCGGGGTATTATTAAATAGAGAGACAGCCCTTAGAGTTGGAGGTTACGATCCACTTTTAAAATATTCCCAAGATTGGGATTTATGGTTGAGTTTGGCCCAAGTTGGAGGATTTGGATATTCTGATGAACCGTTAGTTCGAATTCGTCGTCATCAACGAAACACTTCAAATAATATTCGAGATTTTCATGAAGATGAAAGAAAAATACTAAAAAAATATCCTATTTCTTTTATGGAAGAGGCTATCAATAGGAGGCATTTACCTAGGGAGGTAAATCAGACTGATTTTGCATCTTTATTGTATCGTTTAGACTTATGGGAAGAAGGGCATAGGATTATTTGTAATGTAATTCATAAAAATCCGGAATTACCTACAGCTAACTTTGTATCATCTCTATACTATATTAAAAAATGTGATTGGGGAAATGCTTTACTAGCATTAAAACAAACAGTAAAGTTAGCCCCTGAACACGGAGCAGCATTAAATAATCTGGGGGTGATTTACGCAATAAACAATGATATTAAGAAGGCAGAAGAACTATTTAGAACTACGTTAAAACATTTCCCGGGTTATCTAGATGCTACTCATAATCTTAGTTGTCTAGATTCTGATACAAAAAGTTCTTGTAGAGCGTTTAAGTTTACTTGGAGAGAGTTGCGCTCTGTTTTGCTTACTTATTCATACTAATTATGGATTAAAACAAAATGGTTACAGTATATAGCCCATCGATGTTAGGTATTAATAAAGCATTTAAAAAATTATAGAAATTAAGGGGTTGAACAAGGCTTTATTACCGCTATGTTTGTGGTGCTTTATATCTGGTTGCCTATTTTTCTTTACCGTTGTTTCGCATTATAAAAAATGTAAATCTAATGCAGATCTTTTTAACAAACATGGATAAGTTATAAAAGTGATTTATTTTTTAAGCAAGAAAAGGTGAGAAGATGTTCACCGTACTATTTACTTCTATTGGGCGTAGGGTTGAGTTAGTGAAGGCTTTTAAAGAATCATACGAGCGACATGGAATACAGTCTCGGGTTTTAGGAGTAGACACTGAGCCATCCCTAGCTCCGGCGTCTTACTTTGTTGGTAGATGCTTTAAAGTCCCCAAAGCCAAGGATGAAGGCTATGTCGATTCTTTACTTGCTATTTGCGAAGCAGAAAAAGTAGATTTATTGATTCCCCTCTTTGAACCGGAGTTTTTACTGTTGGATGCGAGGCGTTTTGAGTTTGCCAGGATAAATACCTGTTTGCTTCTCTCTGAGTATAGAGTAATAGAAACTTGCAGTGATAAGTTTAAAACCTACCAGTTTTTTATCGATCATGGAATTAAGACTCCCTATACTTGGTTACCAGAAGCTTTACCGGAGATGATTACATACCCTCTATTTATTAAACCAAGATCCGGCATGGGTTCACAGGGCGCGCAAAAGGTGGAAAGTGGCGAGCAATTGCAGTTTATCTTGCAACATGCAGTCGATTTCCTGATTCAGGACTATATTCCCGGAAAAGAATATACGCTCGATATTTTAGCGGATCTAGAGGGGCAAGTTCTTTCTGTTGTACCCAGAGAGCGTCTTGAGGTACGGGCTGGCGAAGTAAGTAAGAGCCGGACGCTCTATCGTTCGGATCTGATTGCACAAGGAAAGCTAATCGTGGAGCAACTTGGCGCCATTGGCCCCGTTACTGTACAATGTATAGATAATGGTACAGATCTATATTGGATTGAGATTAATCCTCGTTTTAGCGGGGGTGTTCCTCTTTCGATCAAAGCAGGAGTCGATTATCCCTATCTTTTATATCAAATGCATCAAAAACAGAATGTTAAACCTTTGCTTGGCCAGTATGATCATAATCTGACGATGCTCCGCTATGATCAGGCAGTTTATTTTTAGAAAATTTCCTTGTTGGAAAATCTTAAATTAATCAATTAGGGGAATTGCATAAGTTACTTAAGGCTTTATTAAACCATTATGTAATTCCCTCAATTCTTAATTTATGAAAAAGGCAGGTAGCTTAAATGTTAAAAATAATGCCAATCTTTGGGACCAGACCAGAAGCAATTAAAATGGCCCCTTTAGTTAAAGCTTTAGAAAATCAGGATGAGATCCATACTATTACTACGGTGACGGCTCAGCACAGGGAGATGTTGGATCAGGTGTTAAACCTTTTTAATATTAAACCTACCTATGACTTGAACATTATGGCGCCGGAGCAAACCTTGACTCAGATTACGGTTAAAGTTCTACAAAGAATAGAAAGCATTATTAAAAAAGAAAAGCCCGATCTAATTTTAGTCCATGGCGATACATCAACGACTTTTGTTAGCAGTTTAGCCGCTTTTTATCATCAGATTCCTGTCGGTCATGTGGAAGCGGGTTTACGAACTTATAATAAATACTCCCCTTACCCCGAAGAGATGAATAGAAAACTTACCGGATGTATGGCTGATTTGCATTTTGCTCCAACTCGAATGGCAAAGGATGCTTTACTAAAAGAAGGAATTAAGCAGGAAAGTATTGTCATAACTGGGAATACAGTAATTGACGCTTTATTACAAACGGTTAATAAAGATTATATATTTAAGGATGACACTTTAAAGAAGCTGGATGTTCATAACAAAAAGATTATCTTAGTTACGGCCCACCGCCGGGAGAACTTAGGCGAACGCATGCAGAACATATTTTTGGCCATTAAAGAAATAGTAGAAAACAATCCTGATATAGAAGTGGTTTTACCCGTTCATTTAAATCCCGTTGTTCAACAGGCGGTACATGAAGTGCTAGCTGGAGTCGAGCGGGTCCGATTGATTTCTCCCTTAGAATATGAGGAGTTTGTTAATTTAATGGACCGTTGTTATTTGGTGCTTACCGATTCCGGTGGCCTGCAAGAAGAAGCTCCCACTTTAGGTAAGCCGGTTCTAGTTTTAAGAGATACCACAGAACGACCTGAGGCGGTTGAGGCGGGAACAGTAAAACTGGTTGGTACTGATCGGGACAAAATTGTTAGGGAGACCACTACCTTAATAACTAAGCCAACAGAGTATCAAAAAATGGCTGAAGCGGTTAATCCTTATGGGGATGGGAAAGCAGCGGAAAGAATTCTCCAGGCAATCCTTTATCATTTCAAACTTACTGATCAACCGGCGAAGGAATTTGGAAAAGAACTTAGATAAATCTTTTTCTTTTATGCTTACGGCGCTGCAAAATAGTTTTTTCTGGTGCAAAATAAGGAGTAGACAAAAACTGAGAACTAAGGGGATATGGGTTTGTGATAGAATGAAGGTAATTTAAAAGGAGCTGATGTTGATGGATATTGCTGCCATGTCGACGAGAATTAGCCAGACCAATTTAAGAGAACAGGTTAGTATCGCCGTCTTAAAAATGGCAATGGATGGGACTAGGTCACAAGCTGAAGATTTAGTGCAGATACTTGAAGAAAGCGCTAAAGCCATGGAGTTATCAGTCCAGCCTGATTTAGGTAGTAATCTTGATCTGTATATATAAGCATAAAACACTGAATTAGGAACTATTTTTTTAAAATGCCATTAGAAAGCGGAATATAAAAGAGTAAATGGTGGTATTTAATGATGCGTGCGATAACAATTGGGGATTATCGAATTGGGAGTAATAACCCTCCCTTTATCATTGCAGAGATGTCCGGCAATCATAACCATTCGCTGGAACGCGCTCTTGCTATTGTTGAAGCGGCGGCGAAAGCTGGAGTTCATGCCTTAAAGCTTCAGACTTATACTGCGGAGACGATGACCATCGATCGGGATGAGGGTGAGTTTTTTATTGATGATCCAAACAGTCTATGGCAGGGGACTTCTCTGTATAAACTTTATCAAAAAGCTTATACTCCCTGGGAGTGGCACCAACCAATTTTTGACCGCTGCCGTCAGTTAGGGATGATTGGATTTAGTACTCCTTTTGATCACACAGCGGTTGATTTTTTAGAAAGACTGGATGTCCCCTGTTACAAGATTGCTTCTTTTGAAAACACGGATCTGCCGTTAATTAAAAAAGTAGCAGCTACCGGCAAACCCTTATTCCTTTCTACCGGGATGGCGACGGTGGCTGAACTGGATGAGACGGTACGGGCGGCCCGGCAGGCCGGGTGTAAGGATTTAATTCTCCTGAAATGTACCAGCACTTATCCGGCTAATCCTAAAAACTC
>DNNJ01000390.1:0-10856 GCA_003487955.1 Clostridiales bacterium
TGGGAAGCGAGCTGTTAAGCGGCTGCATAAATATAAATGGTTTAGTTAATGCAAAGGTTACAAAGCTTTACAGCGAATCCACCGTAACCAAGATTTTAGAATTAGTAGAAAGTGCAAGCAGCAGGAAATCCAAGTCGGAAAAATTTATCACGAGGTTTGCTCGGTATTACACGCCCATAGTAGTTGTAATTGCAGCTATCCTTGCAATAATACCGCCTCTGATAATAAAGGATGCAACATTTGATATTTGGATTTACAGAGCATTGGCATTTTTGGTTGTGTCATGTCCTTGTGCATTGGTAATTTCAGTTCCTCTAAGTTTTTTCGGAGGAATAGGCGGTGCTTCTAAAAACGGAATTCTTGTAAAAGGCAGCAATTACTTGGAAGCCATAGCAAAAACCGAAATAGTCGTATTTGATAAAACAGGGACGTTAACTAAGGGTGTTTTTAAGGTTAAAAAAATACATTCGGAGAAAAACCAGCCGGAAGAGCTGCTTAAGCTTGCAGCTTATGCAGAGAATTATTCAAATCATCCGATTTCATCTTCTTTAAAAGAAGCATATAAAAAAGATATTGACAGTCAAAAAATTTCCGAAGTGGAAGAAATTTCAGGACACGGTGTATCTGCAATAGTTGAGAATATAAAGGTTTTGGCAGGAAATGATAAGCTTATGGAGAAATTCAACATTCCTTACAATAAAGAAACATCAGAAGGTACTGTAGTCCATGTTGCAGCAGACGGAGAATATGAAGGATATATTCTGATTGCAGATCAGGTAAAGGATGATGCTTCCGAGGCAGTAAGTGTTTTAAAGAAACAAAATATCAAGGAAATAGTAATGCTTACAGGCGACAGTGAATCAGCAGGAATAAAAACTGCAGAGGAATTGGGAATTGATACGGTTTATGCTCAGTTATTGCCTGCAGACAAGGTTGAAAAGGTAGAAGAATTAATTTCTAAAAAATCAGAAAAAGCAACATTAATGTTTGTAGGAGATGGGATTAATGATGCTCCTGTATTGGCAAGAGCTGATGTGGGCGTTGCAATGGGAGGTCTTGGCTCAGATGCTGCAATTGAAGCTGCCGATGTTGTAATTATGACTGATGAGCCGTCAAAAATAGCAGCAGCCATTGAAATTTCCAAAAATACATTAAAAATAGCATATCAAAATATTGTTTTTGCTATATCCGTAAAAGTGATAATTTTAATTTTAAGCACCTTCGGTCTTGCAAGCTTGTGGGCTGCAGTATTTGCAGATGTGGGAGTAACCTTTATTGCTGTATTGAATGCCATGAGGGCGCTGAGTTTTAAAAGATGAGATCCTTCACTGCGTTCAGGATAACATATCGTCGAAAACAACTGACATTTCAAGGAATTTCCCCAATTTTTGGTTGAAGTATTTGGAAATGATGATATAATTGTTAAGGAAGGGGAACACACCTTCAAAGTCGGGTGACTCTTTGCGGAATAGCTTTTGAAGGAATGTCCCCGTACTTATTAGAGTAAAGGAACAGATGTATGTTCCCGTACTTAAATGGACGATAACAGGAGGATGCAATGGAATTAAAAAATTACCAGGATTTGATTGAAAAGGTTCAAAAAACTGATTCGAAAAAACGTGTAGCCGTTGCTGCAGCTCATGATGAGCATACATTGGAAGCCGTCTTCAGAGCAGTTGATGACAAATTGGTTGAACCTGTATTAATAGGAAATAAAGAAAAAATTACAGAGATATTAAAAGAGCTTGATATTGAATTTGACTTAGACAGTATTATAAACACAGAAAGTGACAAGGAAGCTGCAGAAAAAGCAGTAGAACAAGTAAATGCAAATAAGGCAGATTTCATTATGAAAGGAAAGCTTCAGACAGCTGATCTGCTGAGGGCAGTAGTTGACAAAGAAAAGGGCTTAAGAACCGGCAAGGTTATGTCCCACGTTGCATTTTTGGAAATTCCGGCATACCATAAGCTGATTGCTGTTACTGATGGCGGAATGATGATGTATCCAAATGCAGAAGAAAAGAAGCAGATACTTGAAAATGCCGTAGATGTTTTCCATGCCATGGGATATGAATGCCCTAAGGTTGCAGTCCTTGCGGCAGTTGAAACCGTAAATCCTAAAATGCCTGAAACAGTTGATGCGGATATTCTTAAAAAAATGAATCAATCAGGAGAAATAAAAGATTGCATAGTTGAAGGACCTATTTCCGTTGATTTGACTTTCAACAGGGAATCAGCAGAAATTAAAGGGTACAAAAGCCCTGTTACGGGAGAAACAGATATATTATTGGTTCCAAGCATAACGACAGGAAATATAATGTGTAAGGCATTGATAGAAATGGCAGGTGCAACTATGGCAGGAATGATAGTGGGAGCGAAAGTCCCTGTGGTATTGGCATCAAGGGGGGCAACATCTCAGGAAAAATATTTGTCAATAGTTTTGTCTGCCTCGGCGGTAAAATAAAAAAATAATGGGGACATACCGTCCCCATACCTGGTTAGGCATCTCACAGTTGGGTTAGGGCATCTCACAGTCTCAATCACCAATTTATTTACTCCTTACGTCGCATAAATTGGGATTTCGTTGCGAATGACCTACCATCAATTTCTTTTTCCTTCCAGTCGAAGAAATTGGGTTAGGGCATCTTAACTGAACCAGTTTGCTGCTGGTTTTGATATATTTTTAAGTGCTATTTCAGCATCATCCTGCAGTTTAGGTTCAACCGATATATCACCTAATGAAACCATTCCCACCAAGCTGTTGTTTTCAACAATCGGAAGTCTTCTAATCTGGTTTTCACTCATTAATCTCACAGCATCATCAACGTCCATCTCAGGAGTTCCTACCACAGGATTTGAAGTCATCACTTTCTTTACCTGCAAATAACCATCATCGCCCACAGCTATTGCTCTTAAAGCAATGTCTCTGTCAGTTATTATTCCGACTACGCTGTTTTGCGTGCATATGGGTATTGAGCCCACATTGTAAGATTTCATAAGCTGTGCTGCTTTTTCCACAGTATCATCTGCACTTAAACATGCAATTTCCCTTGACATAATGTCTCTCAATTTCAAAAAATCACCTCCAAATATATATTTACCTTAATTTCTTGTTGTATTCAGATTTATGAATAAAAAGATGAATTTGTAATATTTATTGTTTAAAAGCAATCCCTCACGGGTAATAGTATTTATATACTTCTTTAAAAAAAAGAATGCATTATGATACCATTTGTATTATAATGGTGTTACATAATGAACTTGACATAAATACAAAATGCAGATAAAGGAGTTAATAAAATGGCAGAGAAAAATATTAAGAAAGAAGTTAAGAAGAAAAAGAAAAAAGAAGAAAAACCTGTTTATGTACCATCAGAACCTTTTGTAAAACCTGTTATGAGTCAGCCTGAATTAGTTCCTCAAAAGAAGAAAAAAGGTGAATAGTGCATAAAAAAATGTGTCCGGTATCGAGACACATTTTTTTATAGCAACAATGAGTTTTATAGGATAATATTAATATATTATTATAGAAAATTAGAAGAAAAACATGGACATAATTTGCTAAATTTTTTGATATTTTAAGGTATAATTGTCATAATTCATTTTAAAGGGGTGATGCCTTGGACAGATTTATTATTGAAATCGGCATGGGAGTGGATTTCCATGGCCAGGATGTGACAAAAGCAGCAGTAAAAGCCGCTAAAGATGCCATATCAAGAAGTTGCCTTATAGGTCTTGATGAAGTTTGTGGATTTACCCAAGATAATATCGATGATAACGTTTTAATTGATGTAACAATTGGGTCAACTCGTCCTGACGAGGTTAGGACAGATGAGGTTAAGAAGTGCTTTCCGGTTGGAAAGGTAAATGTTCAAGCAGTATATGGCGGTTTAAAAACCGAAGGTCTTTATTTTACGAAATTTGGAGATAAAGATGATTCAATCGAAATTGCTGTTGCCAGTGTATCTGTAAAAATTAAAAAATGATGGGAGGTAGTATTTTGAAAATCACTAATGAACAATTGAAAGAAATGTATTTTACAATGCTGAAGATTCGAAAATTTGAATTAAGGGCATCAGAATTGTTTGCTGAAGGAAAAATTCCGGGGTTTGTTCACCTGTATATAGGTGAAGAAGCTGTTGCTACGGGGGCTTGCGCGAATTTAAGAGAAGATGACTACATAACAAGCACCCACAGAGGTCATGGCCATATAATCGCCAAGGGCGGAGAATTAAATTACATGATGGCTGAACTTTTTGGAAAAGAAGACGGATATTGCAAAGGTAAAGGCGGCTCAATGCATATTGCGGATGCAACCAGAGGAATTTTGGGAGCTAACGGTATAGTCGGCGCAGGTCATAATATTGCAGTGGGTTCAGGGCTGGCAATTCAACATAAGAAAACAGACCAGGTATGCGTATGTTTCTTCGGAGATGCATCCACTAATCAGAGCACATTCCATGAAGCTTTGAATTTAGCAAGCGTTTGGAAGCTGCCGGTAATATTTGTGTGTGAAAATAACGGCTATGGAATTTCAGTAAGTCAGGCAAGACATCAGGCTATAACCGATGTTTCCGTAAGAGCATCTGCATATAATATGCCCGGTATTACAATAGACGGAAATGATTTGTTTGCAGTTTATGAGGCTGTTGGTGAAGCTGCTGCAAGAGCAAGAAAGGGTCAGGGGCCGACACTTATCGAGTGTAAAACATACAGGTGGAGAGGACACTTTGAAGGAGATCCCGTTGTATACAGACCTGAAGGAGAATTGGAAGCATGGCTTAAGAAAGACCCTATTCCGAGAGTAGAAAAATACTTTGTAAATAACGGTGTGATGACAGAAGAGGAAATAAAGAAATTAAATGATGATGTTGACAAGATGGTTGAAGAGGCAATAGACTTTGCCGATAAGAGCCCTGTTCCATCATTAGAATCAGCTCTAAAAGATGTGTATTCTGATATAGTTGAGGAGGGAAGAGTAAGATGAAAAAAATGACATATGCTGAAGGAATTAGGGAAGCAATGCGTTTAAAAATGCAGGAAGATCCCGATGTTATATTGTTCGGAGAAGATGTTGGAAAATTCGGAGGATGCTTTGGGGTTAGCGGAGATTTATGGCAGGAATTTGGTGATGAAAGAGTTCGAGACACTCCGATATCAGAAGGAGCAATTGTTGGTGCTGCTGTCGGTTCTGCTGCATGCGGCATAAAACCAATTGCAGAGCTGATGTTTATAGACTTCATGACTGTTGGTATGGACCAATTGGTTAACCAGGCAGCTAAAATGAGGTACATGTTCGGCGGTAAAATAAATCTTCCAATGGTTTTAAGAGTTCCTGCAGGTGCAGGTATAGGCGGCGCTGCTCAGCATTCACAGTCTTTGGAAGCATGGACAACTCATACTCCGGGACTTAAGGTTGTTTATCCGTCAAATGCACAGGATGCATACGGGCTTTTATTAACATCAATCGATGATCAAAATCCTGTGGTGTTTATTGAAAATAAAGTATTATATGCAATGAAAAACGATGTTGATGAAAATGAATTAAAACCCATACCTTTAGGAAAGGCAAGAGTTGCCAGGGAAGGTACCGATGTTACCATCATTACATACGGCAGACAGGTTTATGATTCGCTTCAGGCAGCTGAAGAACTGGCAAAGGATGGAATAAACGCAGAAGTTATAGATTTAAGAACACTTTTCCCTCTTGACAAGGAAACCATATTTAATTCAGTGGAAAAAACTCATAAGGTTGTTTTAGTGAGTGAAGAGTGCAAGAGAGGTGCTTATACCGGAGATATTGCAGCAATCATAGCAGAAGAGCGCTTCTATGAATGTGACGCTCCAATTATGAGAGTAGGCGCCTTAAATACTCCCATACCTTTTGCCACCAGCCTTGAAGGTTATATGGTGCCAAACAGCAAGGATATTGAACTGGCTGTAAAATCATTGTTCTAAACATTAAGGATGCGGCACGGGGCTGCTGTAAGTACGGGGACATTCCTCAGAGGTGTGTCCCCCTTCCTTGAAACAGCCTCTGCTTCTTAGGAGGTTAAAATGGCTTCAATCGGAATAATTGCAAATCCCGCTTCCGGAAAGGACATAAGAAGGCTGGTATCTCATGCTACGGTAATCGACAACAATGAGAAAATCAATATAGTAGAAAGAATTGTACTTGGAGCGCAGGCTTTAGGAGTTAAAAAGGTCTTTGTAATGCCTGATTCATACAATATGGGATACAGGGTTGAAGATAAGCTAAACAGCTGCAATGAACTTAAATGTGAAATAAACGTAGTTAATATGCAGCGCTTTGATGGTATGGAAGATACCGTAAAGGCAGCGGATTATATGGAAAAAAGCAATGAAATAAAATGCATAATTACACTTGGAGGAGACGGTACCAACAGAGCTGTTGCAAAAAGTATAAAAAACACTCCCATTATAACTATTTCCACCGGAACAAACAATGTTTATCCGACAATGCTTGAAGGAACCATCGCCGGCATGGCGGCGGCAGCAGTTGCTTCAGGTCGTTTTGATGAGAGTAAATACAAAATAAAGGATAAACGAATTGAAATATACAAGGATGAAGAGCTTATTGATATTGCACTTATAGATGCCGTAATATCCAATGATGTATTTATCGGCTCTAAAGCAATATGGAATATGGATACAATCGAAAAAATAATTGTAACCAGGTCTCACCCTGCATCCATTGGTTTTTCTTCATTGGTTGGGTGCAAAGAAATTATTTATCCTGAAGATGATTTTGGTGCCTATGTAGATATTAACTCAGGCAATGAAAAGATTAAGGCACCCATTGCTGCCGGTGTAGTGGAATCCATACAGGTAAGCGAACCCGTGATTTTGGGATTTAATGATGAGTATGAATTCATTGCCGAAGACAGGGGCATTATAGCTTTAGACGGAGAACGTGAAGTTGAATTTTCAAAGGATCAAAAGTTGGTTTTTAAAATCAGAAGGACGGGTCCTTTTCATGTAGATGTTATAAAAGCATTAGAAGTTGCACAATTAAACGGTTTTTTTAAATTATAAAATTTAAAATAGGAGGTTATATTATGGCAGAATTTATAGTAATGCCGAAAATGGGACTGACCATGACAAAAGGATTATTGACAAATTGGAGAAAAAAAGAAGGGGATACTGTAAATAAAGGCGATATTCTGTTTGACGTTGAAACAGATAAAATAACTAATAAAATTGAAGCAAAGACATCCGGGGTTTTAAGAAAGATATTGGTTGATAAGGATACTGTAAATATTCTTGTGCCCGTTGCAATTATAGGTACTGCGGATGAAGATATATCTGAATTGCTTGAACAGGAAGCAGGAACGGTTGAAAAAGCAGCACCTCAAAAAGAAGAAGCTCAAAAACAGGAAGCAGCACCTGCACAGGAGAGAAAACCCGGAGAAAGAGTAAAAATTTCCCCAAGAGCAAAGAAAACAGCTGATGAGCTAAATGTGGATTTTAATTTAGTAACAGGAACAGGACCGGGCGGAGCCATAACAGAAGATGATATAAGAAAATTTGCCGAGAGACATAAGACTAAAGTATCTCCTATGGCGGCTGTTGTTGCCGGACAATTGGGAGTTGACACAGACAATATTGAAAAAGATACCAGAATAATGAAAGCGGATGTGGTTAAATACAAACTTGATGAAAACCTGGCAAAATATGCAGACCCCCAAGAATATCGCCTTCCCATGTCCAATATGAGAAAAATTATTGCGGAAAGAATGCTTGAAAGTGTTCAAACATCTCCATCTGTATCATTTAACATAAGAGTCGACACCACCGGTATGAAGCAGTTGAGAGAAGAATTGAAAGATACATTCAAGGTATCATATACAGATATTCTTGTAAAAATAGTATCCCAAGTATTGCTTGAATACCCTATGCTGAACAGTACAATTGACGGTGATGAAATAATAACACGAAATTATGTGAACATGGGTGTTGCCGTTGCACTTCCTGCAGGGCTCCTTGTTCCCGTAGTAAGATATTCCAATGTAAAAGGCTTAAAAGATATTTCTAAAGAGATAAAGGACCTTGGCGAAAGAGCAAAAACCAATAACTTAATGCCGGATGAATTAAGCGGAGGTACATTTACCATAAGCAATTTAGGAATGTTTGGAATTGAATCATTTACTCCGATCATAAATCAGCCTGAGGTTGCAATCTTAGGAGTGAATGCAATAAATAAAGAGCCGGTGATTATTAATGATGAAGTAGTTGTAAAGCCAATGATGAATTTAAGTCTTACGGCAGATCATAGAGTAGTTGACGGGGCAGTTGCGGCAGAATTTTTAGCAAAGCTGAAAGAATACATTGAAAAGCCGGGATTGCTTTTACTGTAGATACAGAAAGACTATGAAGGAGGTTTTCATGAAGATAGCAATCATAGGCGGCGGTTTTTGAATGTCGATGGGACGGGGGTGTAAAAATGTGTCTAGGAAATCCGGGCACATTTTTTTATTGCAGTAATTGATAGTTTTTTTCATATGTTGTATAATTGAATAAGTTTGTTGTCTCAACAGAGAGAGCACACAATTCCAACATATCATTTAACAACAGGGGATTAGGGGAGATATCATTGTTTGTTATAAATCAGGAGGAAATATGAATATTTTAATATTAAACTGCGGCAGCTCATCAATCAAATTTCAGATAGCAGAAATGCCGGATTACAATGTAATAATACAGGGCAGCGTAGAAAGAATAGGATATGAAGATGCGGAATTTAAATTTTCCTTAGTAAAGGAAAAAACAATTCAGCCTGTGTTAAGTCACGAAGAAGGTATTAATTTAATCATTAATACTCTTTTCAAAAGCAATTTGGGAATTGAAGCCAAAGATATTAATGCAATCGGCCATAGAGTTGTGCAGGGAGGAGATAAGCAGAATATTTCTGTCATGATTGATGATAAAGTTATAGATTACATAGAAAGCATAAAGGACTTGGCGCCTCTTCACAACCCCAACCATCTATCGGGAATTTATGCATGCAGGAAGCTTCTTCCTAATGTGCCCCAGGTTGCCGTATTTGATAACGGATTTCATATGTCGATTCCAGACTCTGCATACATCTACGGTATTCCTTATGAATATTATGAAAAATACCGTATCAGAAGATACGGCTTTCATGGTATTGCATTCAGAAGCATGGCTGAAGAAGTTGATAAAATACTAAATGAGTCTCATAAAAATTATAAAATAGTGAATTTAATGCTTGGAAGCGGAACAACGGCTAATGCTTTAAAATACGGCAAATCAATTGAAGTGAGCACAGGATTCACTCCTCACGAAGGACTGATACAGTCTACAAGGGCAGGAGATATTGATACTGCTGCTATTTTATATTTAATGAAAAAAGAAAATTTAACTATTGAACAAGCGGATGAATTAATCAACAAAAAGAGCGGCTGGAAAGGTCTTTCCGGTATCAGCAACGATATGCGTGAAATTTACGAAGCTTCGGAAAGCGGAAACGAAAGGGCAAAACTAACCATTGATGCTGTATGCCACAGATTTAAAAAGTATGTGGGCGCCTACAGTGCTATAATGGAAGGTATTGATATACTTGTGTTTTCAGGGGGAGTAGGTCAGAATGCCCCTTACATAAGAGAAAAAGTGTGCAGGGGATTGGAATACATGGGGATTGAGATAGACGAATATAAGAATAAAAACACTGCAGGCATAATCAGCAGAGATTCATCAAAAGTCAAAGTTATTGTAGTTAATGCAAATGAAGAAAAGGTAATTGCCCAAGATACATATGAAATATGCATAAAGAGGTGATGTTTTGAATAAAAATTGTTTTGTTTCGTGGAGTGGCGGAAAGGATTCATGTCTTGCATTATATAAGTCTAAGGAGTCAGGGTATAATCCTGTAAAACTGTTAACAATGTTTGGTATGGAAGAAATCAGTTCCTCTCACAGATTGGATGAGAAAGTTATAAAAGCTCAGGCAGATTCATTAGGAATTGATTATTTAATAGGGAAATCAACCTTTGATGAATATGAAAAGGTATTTATGTTTAATCTGAAAAACTTTAAAAAGCAGGATATAAATTACGGAATATTCGGAGATATAGATTTAGAAGAACATAGACAGTGGGAAGAAAGAGTGTGCAGCTCAGCAGGTATGGAAGCGGTGCTGCCCCTATGGAAAAGGGATAGAAAAGAAATAGTAAAAGAATTTATTACACTCGGATTTAAGGCTAAAATTGTCGTAGTCAACACCAATATGATTAGTACAAAGTTTTTAGGTCAGGATTTAAGTCTTTCATTGATAGATGAAATAGAAAGAGCTGGAGCAGACCCATGCGGCGAAAATGGGGAATATCACACAGTTGTATACGATGGCCCCATATTTAAAAAACCGGTGGATATTAAATATGCTGATGAAATAATTCCCGTAGGAGAAACATGGGCACAATTTGCCTGAATTTTTTTGTTTTTAAATGATATTTTAAGATATAATTATTATCATAAATCATAGCATTATGCTAACATGCCAAATAAATACAATATATAATGTGTTTAAACCATCTGAATTATGGATATATAATAAATATAAAATAAAGGAGGGATATTATGAAACTGCTTGTTCCCGTAGACGGTTCAAACGCTTCTATAAGTGCAGTAAAAAAAGCTTTGGAGTTATCAAGAAAATATAATTTTTCAATAAAACTGATTTCTGTTGTCACTGAAAAGAATTCTGAATACAGAATGCATGAAAATGCATGGAGAGGAATTGACAGCTCCATAATTTCAGAAAGCGAAGAGTTGGAAAAGCGATTGGAAGAGAAAATTAAAGAAAATGCGGAAAGATT
>DNNJ01000390.1:11131-11308 GCA_003487955.1 Clostridiales bacterium
GGAGAGCCCTATTCAAAAATAATAGAAGCAGCAAGAAATGATAATATTGATATAATAGTAATGAGTAACAGAGGTTTCTCGAAAGTGAAAAGATTTTTTGTAGGGTCGGTAACCCAGAAGGTTATAGCAGAAGCACCATGCCCTGTATTGGTTGTAAATGCGTGCTTCGAACCCTAA
>DNNJ01000390.1:11518-13407 GCA_003487955.1 Clostridiales bacterium
ATCATGAGCGTAAGCGAAGGAGGGAATATGCGAGTAATTATAATCGGAGCAGTGGCAGCAGGAACTTCTGCTGCCACTGAAATAAGAAGAAACGATAAGGAAGCAGAAATAATCATCTATGAAAAAGACAAATATATTTCCTATGCAGGCTGCGGTATGCCTTATTATATAAGCAATGAAACTGATAATTTTTCAAGTGTCGTTCCAAGAGATGCAGAGTTTTTTAAAGAAAAACATAATATTAATATCTATACCGAGCATGAAGTTTTGTCTGTTAATTCGGAAAATAAAACATTAAAAATAAAGAATTCATCAGGCGAAATTACGGATAGATATGATAAGCTTATAATTGCAACCGGAGCCATGTCTGTAAAGCCTGACTTAAAAGGTGCTGACAGAGATAATGTATTTATGCTAAGAAATATTAATGATATGATTCAAATTAAGAATTATATTCAAGAGAAGAAACCAAGTTCAGCTGTGATTGTAGGAAGCGGATTTATAGGCCTTGAAATGTGCGAAAGCTTCAAGCTTTTGGGGATGGATGTTACGATTATTGCCCGGCCTAAAGTTTCAAAGGGAATTGATAATGAGCTTTCTTTATATATTGAAGAACATTTAAGAGAAAAGGGAGTTAATGTTTATACAAATACAAAGACCGTTGAAATTAACAGCCAAGGTGTTGTTATAGGTGACGGAAGCATTGTCAAAGCAGATATGGTGCTTCTTGCAACAGGTGCCAAACCAAATGTAGCTATAGCAAAAAATATGGGTGTTGAACTTGGAGTAACCGGAGCTATCAAGGTTGATAAGAATATGAAAACATATATTGAGGATGTATACAGCTGCGGCGATTGTATTGAAACGTATTATACCATTAACGAAGCTCCCGTTTACAGACCATTAGGCTCTACTGCAAATAAGACCGGCACAATTGCCGGAAGCAATATAACGGGAATAAAAGAAGAATTTAAAGGAATTCTTGGTACTGCAATCTACAGAGTTTTTGACCTTACTGTGGGAATGACCGGTTTATCAGAAGAGGAAGCAATAAAATACGGATACAATGTTGTTGCAACAACTGACAAAAGAGCAAACAAACCCGAATATATGGGAGGTAGACCTATTATTATCAAAGCTGTTGCCGAAAAAGAAACAGGCAGGCTGTTGGGTGCCCAGATGATTGGCTATGAAGGAGTCGACAGGAGGCTTGATGTGATGGCTGCTGCTATTACTTTTAATGCAAAAGCAGAAGACTTAATGCACCTTGACTTAGCATACGCACCACCCTACTCAACACCAAGGGATCCTCTTTATTACACAGGAGTTAAACTAAAAGCAAAAATGAACTAAAGATTTGAACATTTACTTCAATTTTCGACAGTATATGAAAAAGTATATTGCTATACTTTTGTATATATTATTGGATATTGAAGTATGTTCTTTATTTGGGCGCCTCAGAACATATGGAGTAAGTGGTGCAACCGGCCAACTATATTATAGTTGGTTTTTATATGCATATTTTTCTAATTTATGGTTATTATTTACAATAGCTGCGGAGGTGAATAATGTTTAAAAAAAGAATATTGATTCTTGGTTTGTTAATAGTTTTAGCCACATTAATATACTATGCAAAAAGTTATACGATGGCTAAAGTAGAGAGTCCGGCTGAAATATCTGTTACAACGTCAGATAATGCCTTAATTGCTGTACCGGAACATTTGAAACTTGCTGTAGATATGCATACTACTGAGGATATAACAATCGAATTAACTGATTCCGGCGAAATAGAAGTTGCAAGAATAGTTGAAATCAGCTATGTGGCTGCAGATAATAATCTGCAAATAAAAAATAATATGAATGAAGCAATCGATGTGGAAGTAAAGATG
>DNNJ01000216.1:0-15964 GCA_003487955.1 Clostridiales bacterium
GGGTTTTCAGAGCAGACTCAAAGGTACATTCTTTAAAGATCTGCCAAAAGATTATGTTTTTGAGAATCAAACTTCTAAAGGTTGGCAAAACCTAATTAATTTCAAATTGCCACCTTCAAATGCAATGGTAGTATCAGACAAATATCTATTCAGCAATGAAGAGAATGGGCAAATAGTTGGTAAATCAAATATCATTAGTTTAATCGATGCATTTCTACCAGCAAGCATTAATGTCCCTTATCATATTACAATTATATCTGATGATAATCCAGAAGGAAAGACTAAATCTAAAGCATGGTGTGAGAAGTTAGTTGGTGAATTAAAGGTTGAAATAGCTGCCCTCCGACCTTACCAATTAGTAATTGAAATAGTTTTTGCTCAAACTATCCATAAAAGAAAGCTTTTACTGAACTATCTGAACGCAACAACTGATAAAGGATTTACTGTATTTAAAGCGATTGATAGCAAAACGGTTCGTGATGATAATGATTTTCGTTGTGATAGAGTTTTTAATCGTGTAGACCTGCAAGAAGGAGATACAGATTATTTAATTGCAGAAAAGATTCTAATCCAACTAAAGCAAAAATGTATCTCCGTTAAAGATTTTATAAACAATGCTGGAGAAACAACAAATTACAGAATATTAGGGGATTGCAATGCAGACAAATCCATAAATAACAGACTTCTAAACGATGTTTAATCAGTTTTCATAACAATGCAGTTCCACTGCACAGTTATATTTTTACTTTGCATTATCAAACAAAACGACAGAAAAAAAATAAAATGGCAAACGATAGAAAAGTAGATGTAAGTTTCATTTTCCAAATCACCGACAAGGTGCTTTGGAATGTATTTAAGAAAAACGAGATAGGTGATGTTCTACTCCCCTTTGTAGTTATTCGTAGGTTAGATTGTATTCTGGAGCCCGTAAACCACAAAGTTCGTGATGCTTACAATAACTTTAAAGATAAAGTCAGTGAAGATAAACTCGACCCCATTTTGCGCAAAGCAGCGGGTGGTTTACAGTTTTATAATACTTCCAAACACACACTGGAGTCATTAAAGGAAAACACCCGCACGATAGAAATCGACTTCAATAATTACCTGAATGGATTTAATAAAGAAGTAAGAGACATTATTGAAAACTTCCAGTTCGACAAGGTATTAGCACGCTTGGTGAAAAACAAATTGCTCTACCAAATGATAGAGGCAATCTGCAAAGTCGATTTAAAAACAGACAAAATTGATAATCACGACATGGGCTATGTTTTCGAGGAACTTATACGAATCTCGAACGAGCAAAGCAATGAGACCGCTGGTGAACATTTTACACCTCGTGATGTGATTGAGTTAATGTATAAAATCGTATTTAGTACCGAGAAAGAAATTCTTACGCAACCGGGAATTATCCGTACCATTTACGACCCGGCAATGGGTACCGGCGGTATGATTAATCTTTCTAAAAACTATGTTCTTGACGAACTTTGTGCCGATAGTCAATACAAACCAACGATCAAAACTTTTGGTCAGGAAATAAACGAACAATCGTATGCGATTGCCAAGTCGGAAGCTTTAATTACGGGCGAAAATGCCGATAATATCCGTCATGGCAACAGTTTTACCGAAGACCGCTTTGCCGACAAGCAATTTCATTACCAGTTTGCAAATCCTCCTTATGGTGTAACCTGGAATAAGGATGCCGATTTCATTATAAACGAAAGCGCCAACCCTGCCGGTCGTTTTTATGCCGGATTACCGGGCAAAAGCGATGGTCAGCTTCTCTTCTTACAGCACATGATAAGTAAAATGGAGCGTGAAGGGGGTAAGATTGCTGTCGTAACTAATGGCTCACCACTGTTTACCGGAAGTGCCGGAAGTGGAGAAAGCGATATTCGTAAATGGATTATCAGCAGCGACTTGCTCGATTGCATTATTGCATTACCCAAAGATCTTTTCTACAACACGGGTATCAATACCTATATCTGGTTTTTAAACAATAAAAAGCCAGCCAACCGCAAAGGGAAAGTACAATTGATTAATGCCAATATCTCGGAAGACAAATCAAATGGTGTAGAAGGCTTTTGCCGCCCTGAAAAACGCAGCTTAGGGAATAAACGAAATAAAATTGAAAGCTTTCATATTGAAAAACTGGTTGAAATATATACTCAATTTGAAGAAAACCAATATTCAAAAATATACAACAACGATGATTTTGGTTTTTACCAAATAACCATTGAGCAACCGGAATACGATGCAAAAGGAAAACCAGTGAAAGATAAAAAAGGTGGCTTTAAACCTGATTCGAAAAAGAGGGATAAAGAAAACATTCCATTAACGGATGATATTGAAGAATATTTCAACAATGAAGTATTGCCACATGTACCTGATGCCTGGATAGATTATGATAAAACCCGTATTGGGTATGAAATCAATTTCACAAAATACTATTACGAATACAAGACATTGCGTCCTTCTTCTGAAATTAAAGCAGAAATTGAGGCTTTAGAAAACGGTAAAACAGATCAAAAAGGAATTGCAGAACTTTTAAAAAACCTTTTGGGATGAAATTGTTAGGTAGATACGACAAATACAAAAAAATTAATTCGTTGTTCATAAATGAATTACCTTCAAATTGGGAATATGTCAAATTGAAGCATATTGCAAATATTTATAATGGTAATAGTTTAAATGATGATTATAAACTACAGTTTGAATCCGAAAATGAAGAAGAATTATCATACATAGCTTCAAAAGATATAAATGTTGATAATTCAGAAATCAATTATCAAAATGGTACTCGAATACCAAGAGATTTTGAGAGTTTCAAAATAGCCCCTAGATTTTCCTCCTTACTTTGTATTGAAGGTGGAAGTGCAGGTCGAAAAATTGGATTTACAAATCAGGATGTTTATTTCGTAAATAAGTTAGCTTGTTTTAGAGCAGAAGATAACAAAACTTCAAAATTTATTTTTTACAATCTACAAAGTAATCTTTTTCAATCTCAATTCTTTAACTCATTGACAGGTCTAATTGGAGGCGTCAGCATTACCAATATTAGAAATTTCAACATTCCACTTCCTCCGTTTCAAGAGATGTGTTCTATTATCAATTATTTAGATAATCAAACTTCTATTATAGATGAAATAATAAGCCGTAAAGAAAAACAAATAGAGCTTTTAAAAGAAAAGCGCCAAGCAATTATCAACGAAACCGTCACACAAGGACTTAATCTTGATGTTAAGATGAAGGATAGTGGAATAGGATGGTTGGGTAAAATTCCATATCATTGGAGTTTAAAAAAAATGAAGTATGTGTTTGAAATTAAGAAAGAAATAGCTGGTACTTTGGGATATGATGTGCTATCTGTTACACAAAGGGGTATTAAAATTCGCGATATAGAAAACTTTAAAGGTCAACTTTCAATGGATTATTCTAAATATCAGATTGTTGAAGAGGGTGAATATATAATGAATCATATGGATCTGCTTACAGGGTGGGTCGATATATCAAAATGGAAAGGAGTAACTAGCCCAGATTATAGAGTATTTAGACTGAAAAACAAATTATGTCGCAAAAACTATTATTTATATATTTTCCAATTATGTTACACGAATAAAATATTCTTTGGCTTAGGTCAAGGAGTATCTACTCTTGGAAGATGGAGAATGCCTGCCGAGCAGTTTAACAACTTTATTCTCCCTATACCACCCCACAATGAACAAATTGAAATAGAGAATTTTATAGAAGAAAAAACAAATCTAATCAACGAGTTGATTGACAAGCAAACCATAATAATCGAAAAGCTCAAAGAATACCGTCAATCCATTATTTCAGAGGCGGTAACTGGTAAAATAGATGTAAGAGATTGGCAACCAAATAATAGTTCAAATTAAATATATATATATATGGAAATAATCGGGTTTATAACACTTGGTTTAGCATTAGGTTCTGCAATTGGTTGGTTCATTGGTAAATCGACCGCCGCTAAATCGTTGCAGACAGAGAAAGACAATGCACAATTGAAATTTAGTGAAATGGAAAAAGAGTTTGTGGCTTATAAAGCTACAAGTACTTCTCAATTGCAAACAGCTGCTGCAAATATTGAATCCAAAGAAACAGAGTTGGATAGATCGAAGGAAACCATTAAAAACATGGCTACTGACCAAACTGCACTGAACAATCAGTTATCAACTGCAAATGCCAATTTAAACGCTTCAAATCAGACTATTTCCGATAAAAATAAAGAATTGGAAGCACAAAAAGAAGAGTTAAATAATATCAAGGGTGAACTGTCACAATCTAATCAGGAACTGGCTACTGCAAAAGCCCAGATAAAAGGTTTAGACGATAAATTAAACGACTTTGAAGAGTTAAAGAAAGAACTTAAAAATACCCGTGATGAGTTTAATAAAGCTAATGAGCTTTTAGCCTCTGCAACAGCCAATAATAAGGCATTAAATGATAAGTTGCAAACCCAGAAAGAGGAAATGGAAGCAATGGGTAAAAAGTTCAATACCGAATTTGAAAACATTGCTAACAAAATTTTGGAAACAAAAACGGAGAAATTCACTGAACTCAATAAGACCAATCTAAAAGCTATACTTGAACCTCTTGGCGAGAATATTACCAATTTCAAAAGTAAAGTTGAAGAGGTTTACGATAAGGAGTCAAAAGAGCGTTTTTCTTTAGGAGAAAAAGTAAAAGAATTGGCACAACTCAATCAGGTAATTAGTGAGGAAGCCCGTAATTTAACGAAAGCACTTAAAGGAGAAGCTAAAACACAAGGTCGTTGGGGTGAAATGATTTTGGAAAGTATACTTGAAAAATCAGGTCTTCGCAAAGATGAAGAATATTTTATGGAGCATCAACTAACGGATGAGAACGGAGTTCCATTAAAATCAGATTCGGAAGGTAAAAAAATGCGTCCTGATGCTATCATTAAATATCCTGATAACAGAAGCGTCATTATTGATTCTAAGGTATCATTAAATGCTTTTACACGCCTTATTGCCTCTGCCGATGCCGATGAGCAAAAGAAAGAATTGGATGCTCACGTATCAGCTGTAAAAAATCATATTGTATCACTCAGCACTAAAGGATATGATGACTATGATAAAGCACTCGATTTTGTAATGATGTTTATTCCAAGTGAACCTGCCTATATAGCTGCATTGCAAGGCGACCCTGATTTATGGAATTTTGCCTATGATAAACGAATATTACTTCTAAATCCAACAAATCTTATTACTTCTTTAAAACTAATCGTTGATCTCTGGAAACGAGAATATCAAAATCAGAATGCAATTGCAATTGCAGAAAGAGGAGCCAAGTTATATGATAAATTTGTTGGGTTTATTGATAATCTTGAAGGTGTTGGGGATTATATCGATAAAGCTCAAAATAAATATTCCGATGCTTTCAAGCAGTTGAGTACTGGCCAAGACAACCTTGTCTTACAAGCAGAAAAACTTAAAAAACTTGGATTGAAAACCAAAAAGGAATTAAGCACTGAACTGGTAAACCTGTCAGTAGGTAACATTGTAGAAGAATAAAAACAGACCATTGATCATGTCAGAAGGAACAAAAGAATTACATTTTGAGGAGCATATTGTAAAGTACCTTACAAAATATGCACAACCGGAATTTCCTGAATATACAGAGAAAGATCCTTCGTGTTACGATAAGGATTTATGCCTGATTCCCGAAGATGTAATTGGTTTTATCAAAGATACACAACCAGAGAAATATAAGGAGCTAACAAAGCAATATGGTAGTTCCACTGATGATAAAATAGTAGAGAGGGTTGCCGAGAACCTGAATAAGTATAAAACATTGCATGTTTTCCGTGAAAAGGTAAAAGACCGCGGGCAAACCCTCGATTTGGTATATTTCAAACCTGTACACAACAAAACGCCCGAACATAGCGAGTGGTACAAAAAAAATCGATTAGCCATCGTTCGTCAGCTTAGATACTCAAAAAAGAATCAAAACGCTATTGATATAGTTCTGTTCATAAATGGCATTCCCGTTATTACTATTGAGCTAAAGAATGCCTTAACCGGGCAATACCTTCATCATGCTATTAAGCAATATATTGAAAATCGAGATCCAAAAGAAAAGTTTCTTGAGTTCAAACGTTGCCTGGTTCATTTTGCGGTAAGTACCGAAAAAGTAAGTATGTGTACGGAACTAAAAGGGAAAAGTACATTCTTTTTGCCTTTTAATAAAGCCCTTGTCAACATACAGGAAGATGATTATGCAACGGCGTACTTATGGCACGACGTATTGCGTAAAGATTCTCTGTTAGACCTTGTACAGAACTACATTAATATTCAGGAAACGGAAGAAAATTATTGGGACAATAAAACCAAATCACTTCGTAAGGATAAAAAAACAAGGCTTATATTCCCTCGTTACCATCAACGGCGGGCTGTACAAAATTTATTAGAGGCAATCAAAACGGATGGTGTTGGACAAAAATACCTGATTCAGCATTCTGCCGGTTCCGGTAAGTCAAATACTATTTCATGGCTCGCTCATCGTTTGTCTGATTTTTATAGAAATACGGATGATGAAAGAGCTTTGTTTAACAGTGTTATAGTGGTAACCGACCGTAGAGTTTTGAACAGACAAATTCAGGATAATATTCGTCAGTTTGAGCAAACACCCGGTGTTGTTGAGTATATTGATGAGAGTAAATCTTCACAGGAATTAAAAATAGCCATAGAGCAAGGGAAAAGGGTTATCGTAACCACTTTGCAGAAATTTCCTATCATATCCGAAACAATTGCGCAAAACAAAGACAAAACGTACGCTGTCATTATTGACGAAGCACATAGTTCTCAGTCTGGTGAATCTGCACGGCATTTAAGGAAGGCTTTGTCGCTTGAAGAAGCTGAATCATCAGATACAGTTGATAAAGAATTGGATGAAGTGATTGTAGAGGAAATAAGAAGAAAGGGCGACCAATCAAATATTTCTTTCTTTGCATTTACCGCAACGCCAAAACCTAAAACACTTGAACTTTTTGGTACAATCAAAAATGGCAAAAAAGAAGCTTTCGATTTATACACGATGGAGCAAGCTATCAAGGAAGGTTTTATACTTGATGTGCTTAAAAACTACATGAGTTGGAAGCGTTACTACAAATTGATAAAACGTTCTGAAATAGACGATAAAGAATACGATAAAAAGAAAACAGTAAGGTTGCTCTCTTCTTATGTCGATTTGCAAGACCATGCTATCGAAAAGAAAGCCCGTGTAATGATTGAACATTTTGTATCACAAACCCAAAATGAAATACAGGGTAAAGCAAGGGCGATGCTTGTAACTCGTTCCAGATTACATGCAGTTAGGTTCAAACGCAAATTTGACGATATCCTTCGTGAAATGAAAATGCCCTATGGTGCCCTTGTTGCATTTAGTGGTACTGTTACCGATGCAGAAACTGGTCAGGATTATACAAAAGAAAATATGAACAATCTGGGAGGTAAAATCGAGATCCCTGATGCATTCAAATTACCACAATTCAGAATCTTGATTGTGGCAAACATGTACCAGACTGGATTTGATGAACCTCTCTTACACACCATGTTTGTAGATAAAAAATTAGGGGGCGCAAGCTCTGTTCAAACATTAAGCCGTCTAAACAGAACAGCTCAAGGCAAAGACACCACTATGGTTCTCGACTTTGTAAATGATCCTGAACAGATTCAGGCTGATTTTCAGGAATATTACGGCAGCAATTACATGGAACTCGATGACCAAACTGATCCGAACAGTCTTTATGATGTATTGCAAAAAATAGAATTTCATAACATTATCTATAAAAACGATTTAGAAACTTATGCGAAGTACTTCTTCACAAAAGGCGACCACAAAGAGAAATTGCAACCAATTTTAAATGAAGTGGTATCTCGCTTTGAATCCCGCTTGGAAGAAGATGCTAAAGTGTCATTGAAAGCCTCGATTAAGAGTTATGTTCGGTTGTACAGGTTTTTATCTCAGATAATAACATTTACCGATGTTCAACTTGAAAAGTATTATGTTTTTCTAACTGATCTTTTTAAAAAACTTCCATCGAATCCCGATCCATTACCAATTGAAGTATTAGAAGAAATAAACCTGGATAGTTATAAACTTCAACACCAGTTTACAACAGACCTACAACTGCAAAGTCAGGATAATGCAATGCATGGTATGAGTCCGGGAGGAGAAGCAACGCCGGGAGGCGAAGAATTTGAATGGCTGACAAAAATAATAAAAGTGCTTAACGACACATACGGTTTAGAACTAAAAGAAGAAGACAAAGTAGAGTTTGAGAGAATGCGTAACAACATTTACTCAAACGAAGAGCTTATGAGTTTCTTTAACTCGAACAACAGTAAGGATAACATTCAGGATAAATTCAACGAAGAAATTGACAATGAACTTCTGAATTTTATCAATACAAAACTTGAATTCTATAATAAACTAACCGAAGATCGTGTAAATTATATGTTTAAAAGACTTTGGTTTAACGATATATACGATCAAAAAGTCAGAGGGTTAGTTTAATTAGAACTACTCACTAAAGCAAACTATATGCCTGAAAATCAAAACATAGAATACAAATCTGTTTGGAAAGACGAATCTCGTACATTATATAGCCAATAATCAACAAAATAGAGACTACCAAAATGAACAACAGCGAAATCCTGATATATCAAAATTCCGAAGGCAGCATTAAGATAGATGTTCTTTTGGAGGAAGAAAGCGTTTGGCTTACGCAAGCTCAACTCTGTGAGCTTTTTCAGAAATCGAAAGCCACTATCAGCGAGCATATAAAAAATGTGTTTGAAGAAGGTGAGTTGGACGAAAAAGTGGTTGTTCGGAAATTCCGAACAACCACTCAACACGGTGCTATGGCAGGAAAAACACAGGAATCGGAAGTGAATGGCTATAATCTTGACGTTATTATTTCGGTTGGCTACCGTGTAAAAAGCCCGCAAGGCACACAATTCCGTATCTGGGCTACACAGCGGTTGAAAGAATATATCATTAAAGGATTTACGTTGAATGATGACCGTTTCAAGTCAGGCAGTTCGATGAACTATTTCAACGAATTACAGGAACGTATCCGGGAGATACGTATTTCCGAAAGGTTCTTCTATCAGAAAATCAAAGATATATACACCACCAGCATTGATTACGATGCAAAAGACGAACGAACCATTGAGTTTTTCAAGGTGGTGCAAAATAAATTACTCTGGGCTATCAGCCAGCAAACCGCTGCCGAATTGGTCTATCGCAGAGTGGATGCTTCCTTGCCTTTAATGGGTATGCAGTCGTTGGATAAGAAAAACACATTGGCGATAAAGAAAACGGATATCAGCATTGCCAAAAACTACTTAAAAGAAGATGAGATAAAGTTACTGGGCTTGTTGGTTGAACAGTATCTGGCTTTTGCCGAAACAATGGCACAACAGCACACACCCATGTATATGAAAGATTGGATTCAACGGTTGGATGTGATTCTACAACTGAATGGTAGAGAGCTACTCACCCATGCCGGAAAAATCAGCCACGACAGAGCGTTGAAAAAATCGAATGAAGAATTTGAGAAATATAAAATTGCTCAACAAGCGATAGAAAAGGAGCAAAGCTTAAAAGAGATTGAAGAGGATATCAAGAAATTGAAAAAATAAGTAATTGCCTCATAATTGCCTCAATAACCACTTGCAATGGAATGTAATGCGGGCAGAATTTTAATAGATGCTTAATTTGTAACTATTTGTTATTAAGTTTGATTTTGTGAAGTGTATGTAAATAGAAGAAATACAATAACATAGTAAATATAGGAGTAAAGTATATGCCTATCGAAGAAAAAGAAAAACTGTTTTTAAACACTCTCTCTTTTGAGTATCCAAAAGAGCCGGTAACATTCTATTTTTCGTTAGAAGATAGAACAGATTGTCGTTTGACAAAGCTCAATCATTTGTTATTTCCAAGTAACATAAAGGATATTTTCCCGAAAATTTCTAACTCCGATACGTTATACACTTCGTTTGATTATAAGATTGATGGTTTGCTGCCACTCGAAATCAATTTTTCAGCAAATAACTTTTTTATTGCAAAACGATATTATAACCGCCAAATCAAGTATTATTTCAATCAAAAAGGTATTCTTGTTGAACCGACTTTTATTAAAGACAATCAAATTTGGTTGCAGAATAAAGCTGAGAAAGCTCCGAAAGATTGTGCAATTTACGACCGCTATACTATTAAAGTTAATTTTAATCATTTCTTTAGTTCCCCCGAATTGGTCGTTTCATTCGACCGTCCGTCAAAAGTACTGACAAAATCCGTTTCAAAATTTCTGTCCGAAAACGACGAAGCTACAGCAGATTTGTTTAATCGTGTTGTTTATATAGAGTATTTTCAAAACGAAAACGGTACACGTACAACACGCAGACAGGTAACAAAATATGAAAAGCTAAAAGAATTTGAAGATGTTGATTACCAAAACGTTTATCCAATTATAAACAGGGATTTAGCTGCATTTATCGGTATTGATGATGACGAGGATGAACAGGAAACTACGGTAGTATTCCAGAAGAAAAACCGCTACACAAAATATTATGGTAAAATATCAAGATTTTACGATACTTATTTGAACAACGATGATTTTCGTGCTATTGCTCCGATTGATAAAAAGGGTTTCAGCTTTGTTAATCCGATGCAAATGGGAAAAACGACGCCTCAAAGTAAACAATTGATTTTTGGTAGAAACCAGTATGGCGATTATCAAACAGGGGTAGTTCCTCAAAAGGGTGTAAATTACGGTCCCTTTAAGCAACCGATTTATAATAATATTCAACTTTTTTTTATTGCGCCTAAACTTCATTTTCAGCACACAGTCAACCTTGCCGACTATCTGCTGAAAAATTACAAAAATTACTTCAAAGGTTTAATGCACTATACAAATGTACCTGTTTCACTTACTCCAAAAGGGTTTAGCATTCAATTTTTAGATTTACAAAATCCTCTACCCGAAATAGAACAGGCACTTGAAAACAGGGTGTTAAACCCTGATGTAAAGTATATAGCGATTTATCTTACTCCAATAGGTAAACACGCCAAAGACAAAGAGCAACGTAAAATCTATTTCAAAGTCAAAGAAAAGTTACTCAACCGCAACATTTCTTCTCAATGTATCGAAACCGATAAAATGATGCAGGTAATTGCGGAAGACGAAAAAAATAACAGAAAGAATTTTGCATATACATTGCAAAATATGGCAATTGCCATTAACGCCAAACTGGGCGGTATTCCTTGGCGTATAAACACGCCAATTTCTAAAGAATTAATCGTTGGAGTAGGGGCATTCAAAAATATAGATACCAACATTCAATATATCGGTTCTGCATTTTCATTTGATAACTCAGGTGCATTTAACTCATTTGAATATTTCCACCACGACCAGGTAAACGTACTTGCAGGCTCGATAGAAAATGCCATTATCAATTTTACAAAAGTCAACAATAAGCCCAGCCGCTTAATAATTCATTTTTACAAAGAAATGAGCGAGCAGGAAATTGAACCAATCGAAAATATCTTGCACCGGTTGAATTTGGATATCCCGTTTTTTGTAGTAACAATCAACAAAACAGAATCAGAAGACTTTGTTTTGTTTGATGGCAAAAATGTTGATTTATTACCTTACAGTGGCAGGTACATAAATCTGGGTAATCAAACCTTTTTACTTTGCAATAATACCCGATACGAAGACAGCATTTTTAGTGCAATAGATGGTTTCCCATTTCCTGTAAAGTTGAAAATCCATTGTCCAAACGACGAAGCATTACAAACCGACAGAAATATTATTGAGGGATTGATCGATCAGGTTTATCAATTTAGCCGTATTTATTGGAAGTCAGTAAAACAGCAAAATTTGCCTGTAACAATTAAATATCCCGGAATGGTTGCACAAATTGCACCACATTTCTCAAGTGGCGACATACCCTCTAACATTGGGAAAGACAATCTTTGGTTTTTATAGAATAAGTTTTGATAATGAATGATTTTTTTGATTTCGGAAACGAACTAAGAGGAAAATGTGAAACAAACTACTTTCATATGTATGTTTATTCTGATATTAATTCAGATAAGATAACCGAATTAGACAACGTTAAGAAGGGTACTTTTATGCACGAGTATTTACATTATGTCCAGTTTGTCAATACAATTTTCGGCTTGTCTTACGGGATAATTTATAACAACTACTTCAGTTATTGTCGTGAGTATTTTTCTAAACATAATGATATCCAGATACCACTAAACATAACAAAAGATTATACCAATCTAAAGCAATATATAGACGGATACAAAAACCTTAAAGGAGAAAAATCTAATATACCTATCGAAATTGAACGAATTATTGTTAGTCAAGAAGAAATTTTAAGTGCAAAAAAGAATAAAGCTTCTATCAAGGTTACTTTACATGAAACGAACACTGGTGATACATATACTTTGAATTTTGGCTATCTCTGTATCATTGAGAGCATGGCACATATTTTTCAACGTTTTTATGATCCTACTGTTGAACACTCCCAAATTCCGTATTTATCTGTGGAGCTGCTTGTTAAATCCATGTTTCCTGAAATACTTGAGGACAAAAAGCTCTTATACAGTATTTGCCTTTGCTCCTTAATGTACGAAAATCCGGCTTGGGGATTTTTTCAAATACTCGAAATTGTAAGGCAAAACCCAAGAATGAATGGCATTCATTTATACAAACATATGATTGATATGAAGTTTGTCAGACCTCGTAAAACTCAATCGATGCAAGAAATATTTATAGATTTCATTGAAGATTACAAATACAATATACAAACGGCAATTGGTGGTGAATTAGAGTATTTTTCTGAGGTGTTTGAAAATTGTAAATCTGAGATTTTGTCAGGGGAAAACCTAATATTAAAATTGCTTTATGAATCAGATATCACTTCAAATGAATCAATAGATATAATTCTGCATTTCTACGGAATCCCATTGGTGGACTCCAATGAACTTACACTAATGGGAGCAGCTTCAAAAGCAGATATTGCTCGCCTTAGGGCATTAGAAATGGTAATAGGTAGAATGACTTCAGAAGATGATCTGCGTTGCCCATTATTTGATAAGTGCAATAAAAGTTTATACAGTTACGAACAAGAACCTCCTTTTAATATGTCAGAAGAATGCCTTAATAATCAATGGGAGAAACAAGACATTTGCCTGATGACTGAATCAATGAAGTTTCTTAAAGTTCATGGTAAAAATATAATTCAAAACTAACACCCTATTGAGGAAACAGAGGATTCTTAGGGAATATAGGATAAAAGCAAATCAAACACTCTCTTTATAAATATAGAATATGAGTTTAGAAGTATTAAATAACCGCACAGAACATACCCACGAAAACGAACAATTTCGCAGAGTTGTAGAAATTATAGAAACTACTTTCGATAAATTGGGCTACAACGGTTTGTTGATAGGAAATCCGTTCAATGAAAACTATTATCGTTTTCGTGCCGATGCCATTTTATACTACAATAATGGACTTATACTCATAGATTTTAAAGATTACAGAGGAATCATAAACTTACCTCCTACAGAAAATGAATTCCATAATGAAAAATGGCACAATGAGAGTGAAACTGATAGAAGCAGACTGGAAATAAAAGCAGGTAGCCGGTTTATTAATCCGTTTAAACAACTTTTATCTTACAGAAAAGCTTTTAAAGAAGTAATAGAAAAAAACAAATTCTTGGAAGGCGTGCTAAATCCAGCCAGAATTTGTATAGCAAATATTTTTACTGGTCCTATCGAACTACAAAATGAAATTCCACGCAATTTACCTTATTATAAGATTTTACAAGAATCTGATTTAGGGCAATTTTTATACGATTTTGCGAGCCCAAATGTTCATTCCCCCGAAACAGCTAATGTGATTAAAGATATTTTTCCAGCAGAAAGATGGATAAAGAAAATTGAAGTTACTAAACCTGAGCCAATCGAAAAAAAGCAGATTATTGAAATTGAACATGATGTAGAAAAAAATATCATTAACTTTCTCTCAGAGGATGCTGGAGGAATACTTGTTTTGGAATCCATGAATACCGATGATAGAGATTCCTGGTTGAAATTCATAACTAATGAAGCATTAAATCACAATATCCCTCAAATTGAAAAGTGGTCGCATTCTGCAAAAATAAGCAAAAAAATACTTAAACGAAGTGGAATCGAAACGGATGGAATATACAGTGTTATTTATGGTGGTACACAAGAAATTGAAGGTCAGGATGAAACTCAGATAGAAAATTCTGACGAAGAGGAAAAGGAAGAAGAACTGTTAGAAGTTATTCCGCTGAAATCCAGCAAAGATGTTGATGAAAAGTCACTAATAATTGTAACTGAAGCACATTTAGTTAGTAGGAGCTTAAGCCAATCTGAATTATTACGATTTGGCTCAGGTCGATTATTAGAAGATATTATTAAATTTATAAACCCTCTTAGTAACCGAAAAATTGTATTTATTGGTGACCCCTACTCATTGACATTTGGTAAGGACGAAGATTCTGCGTTGAATTTGGAAAAATTGTCAGAACTTTACGATAATGAAAAAATCAAACATTACAGAAAACCTATCGAAAAAGTGCATTTTATTGGTAAAGATAAATTGCGAAGTGATTTGGCTGTCAGTATTGAAAATAATCTATTCAACAATTTAAATTACGACTGGGATGAGACTACTTTAAGAAACTTACAGGAAAATAGCGAAAGAATAAATATGCTGCATTCTTGGTTCTATAAACCATTATCTTGTGAGCCAGACAATGCAGTTCTATTTTACTCAAAAAAGGATTGTTTAACAACAAATAAGTGGATAAAGACTCAATGCCTTAAAAACGGTGACACTTTGGCCAAAGGGGATTTATTGATTGCAAACAACAATGTAGTTATTCCTGATGAGAGCGGTTTCCAAATTCCAAGAAGAATTGTAAACGGAATGTTTTTTACTGTACTTGCAGTTAAAGAAACAACACAAGAAACGATCTCTATAAAACAATCTAAAAATCCTGTTATATTATCATTCACTAAAATATCTGTCAAGTGTTTGAGTCTGGTTGGTTATCCGGAAACAGATATTTTGATATTAGATAACTTTTTCCTTAGTATAGATGATTTATCAAGAGAGGAACAAATTGCATTTAGAGTTTTTGTAAACAAAAAGATCAAGACCGAAAAATCCCAAAAGAAATTTATTGATAGTCGAGAATATCGTCAGTTAACTGAAGATACACGCTATAGAAGTCTTTCCGATGAGGACAAGTATTTTATCAAAATCAATTATAATGATTTGAGAAAATTCAGCAACGAGCAAGCCGAAGCAAAAAAAATTCTCAAATACTACAAACAGTTGTATGACAAAAACATATTTCTTCATATAAAGGATTCTGATCCTTTTGTGAATGCTGCTTTTGTAAAATATGGTTGGGCTATAACAGTACATAAAGCAATAGGCTCAAATTACAAAGAAATTATTATTAAAGGTCATAGGAAAGAAAATGATGGTATAACCAATGATAGTTATTTCCGCTGGTTATACAGTGGTGTTACTGCTGGCACATTGGTTAATATAACTTCACCCGAAATAATTAGTCCACTTATGAATTGCGTTTTTGAAGATAACTCTATGAGTGGCAATGCTGTAAAATCAAAACAATTTCTCGTTTTCAATAAATATAAACCAGAGGTAGAGTTTGCACATAAAGTACAATCAATTGAAAATGAAAATGTTTTAGGTACAATTTGTGAAGTTTCGAAACTTCTCGAAAATAAAGGTTATCTGCTCGTAAGCACAAAGAAGTTTACCGAATACCTTACAAAGGCATTCTATTCTATTCCGCAAACAGAAAGCAATCAACTGATCTTAGATATA
>DNNJ01000216.1:16164-16509 GCA_003487955.1 Clostridiales bacterium
GCAATCAACTGATCTTAGATATAGACAACAAAGGCTCTAAAGATAATTTTGCTGTTGGTAGTATTCGTATTGAGAATCTTAATGGTGCTGATGAGAGCATTGTAAAACAATGTATTGCTGATTTTTTATCTCAAAAGCAGAATGTGGTTTCTTTCAAAAATGATAATCCAGAATCACCCATAGATTTCAGAAATCCTATTTATAATGCTTGGTTCAATGACTTCAAAAATCAAAACATAATTCTGAAAATCATTCAAAGCCATAATAATCAGGATATTTTCTGCGCTACAACAAACGACGATAAAATTACTTTTAGGGTTTGGTATGGTACAAGTGAGCAGAATC
>DNNJ01000216.1:16687-21058 GCA_003487955.1 Clostridiales bacterium
TGGTACAAGTGAGCAGAATCACACAAAAGGGTTTTTATCAAAAATTGAAGTATTAGAAAAGTCCTCAGAACAAATTACACAAACTGTTAGAAACATTATTTATGGATGATAGAGTTAAAGAAATATATGCTTTACGACGTAACGGAGAATTAGACGAAGCTCTAAAAATAGCAATTCCATTGTGTAATCAAGACCCTGATGATGATAATTTCAAGGCTCTTGGTTGGGTGCTTATAGACTTATGCAAAATAAGTATTGCAAATAATAATTTAAATAAAGCCCAGAATTACTATAATACACTATCAAAACTTCAATTTGACTATGAAGATGAGTTTGTGGAAACTTTAAAAAAGCAAATTAATTATTTAAGACCACGCATTGATATTTATTACTCTCAAATACAACAAATCGAAGAACTTAGCAAAACCGGACAAGAGAAGTTGGCATTGGAGAAAATACGAATAATGATTTCCAACAATCAGTTATCAGAAGTTAATCATGAAACCTATGGATGGATAATTTATAGATATATGAAATCTGTTGAAGCTGATGCAAATTCAGTTGAAATACGAACGTTATTGCGTGATTATATGAACCTTAAGAATGAACGTCCGTCAATGCTTCATTCTATGATTCTAAATTTTGCTTTGAACTATTCAAAAAATCATTCCGATTTCAAATTCTACAATTTTTTTGTTCTTTGGAATCCTACAAACTTAAGATATGATGATCTACATGATGGTTACAAAGACGGTAAAAATATTCCTTCCCTAATCTCCAGAATTTGTAGAGAATTTGTAAATAACAACTCAATCATTGATATTGAGAATGATTTAATCGCTAAGGTCAATATTAACCGGGAGAGCCTCATAGATTTTTTCAGAGAACCATACTTTTGGCTTCTCTTCAATGCACATAGAGAGAATAGAATTACTGAATTGTGGAGTTTGTTTACTCAATATAACACTCAATATTCAAAATACGGTAAATCTAAGTGGCATTCCGAAATATTAAAACTCGCAGATAGGTTTATGAAAGAAGCTGATTCTTGGAGATTTCTAATATTTTTTAAAGACTGGAATCCTGCATTTTTTATGGATGCTGATTGGAAAGAAGAAAAAGGGAAAGAAGGCGAGATATACAAGCCATTAGCAATTAAAGCATTAAAGAAATCATTTGAAGTAATTAAAGATAATAAAGTTGATGCTAAAATTGATTATTCATGGTTAATTGATACTTATACCAGTGCTGTTAGTTTATTCCCTTCAGATGAATGGTTGATTCGCGAAAAAGCATTGCTACATATTAAACAAAAAGAGTTGGATTTAGCTACAACGATATACAAAAAGCTTGTCTTAGACTTAGGAAATAAGTACTATGTTTGGCAAGAATTCGCTGAATGCTTTGATAATGACAATGAATTGAAAATAGGGATGCTATCAAAAGCTATTAGTTTAGAAACAAATGAAGATTTTTTAGGTGAAATTCACTTGAAATTAGCAGAAACATTAATAGCAGAGAACTTTTTAGAAAATGCTTTACTGGAACTTACTACATTTAAAAATCATAGATTACAAAAAGGCTGGAGGTTACCGGAATCCTTTGATACTTTATATAAAAAAGTAAGCCATATAGATTTGAAAATTAAAGATAATAAGCAACTGTTTCCGAGGTATATACAAACAGCTGAGAATTTCGCATATCAAGATATTGAGTGGATTGATGTGGTACTGACAGATCGGTGGATAAGTGATGATAAAAAGGAAAGGGTAAATTTTACAAATGGTGTTGATTTGGATTTTACAACTGGTATAAATAAGTTTCCTTGTTTGAAAAGGGTCCAAACAGGCGAAACGTTTAAGGTAAAATGTCATAAGCAAGAAATACAAAAGGAAATCGACAATCTAAATAGTTGGCCACCTAAAAAAATTATAACAGAGCACAAAATAATACCTTTACTAATAGAACGTACTGAAAAAGAAAATTGGTCAATACTTCCTCAAAAATATGGATATATTGAATATGTCAATAAGGACAAGAAAACACTTCATGTTATAACTAATGATTCAAACCCCATTTTTTATCAGTTCGATCAAGATGTATTTACGAAAGGTAGTTATATTGTTTTCAGACAATATTCAAAGAAAATCAAAGATGAAAATAGATACTTTATTGAAGACATAAAGAATTGTGAAAATGAAATTGCAATCAAGCAATTCAAAAGTAGAATTGTAGTTGTAAATGATATTAATGAATCGAAAAGACTTTTTCATTATGTATTGGGTAAAAAGTTACTTTCAGGTATTGCATTTTTTGACGATACAGATATTCGACCTGCAGTAGGTGATTTTCTTAAAGTTTATTTCTGTGTCAAAAAAGACAAAGAAGGTAAAAAGAAACTCGTTACTTTGAAAGTAGAACAAACTGAGGAACAAAATCTTGATATTAGAAAGACCATTAACGGAAGATTAGAATTAAAGTATAAATACGATTGGAATGATAATGGCGATGGTGAAAATGCAGATTTTGCATTTATAGGAGATTATTATGTCCCAAAATCAGTCTTGAGTAGATTTAATATTACCAAGGATTGTAATGTTACAGCAACAGCTGTTTATACCGGTGATGGTGATAAATGGAAAGTATTCGATATTAGTCCTAATCATTAATCCATTTTCCTTTAAGCGCCAAAGTAGTATAAGAATAATTTAGAGTGGTATAAACTAATAAAAATGTCTACGTTAAATATGGAACTAAGAAAGAGAAATGATATTACTTCCTTTTTCATAAAACACCCCAATTACTTTATAGGGTTGCTTTCTTCGTATTATCCTCTTTCTCAATTTCAATTGAATTTATATAAAGACTTACTTGATTGGAATAAAATAGCAGCGAATGAAAATATTAATTGGTCGCTTGATATTTTAAATGAATTTCACGATACAATTAATTGGGGTTCATTAACAACCAATTCTGGTGCGTTTGTCAATAAGAAATTATTAGAGATATTTGAGGCCAAAATAGATTGGTTTGGTAATGATAACTTTTATGGTGATTCGATAACAGCTAATGAAGGTATTTATTGGGATAAAGAAACGATTGAAAAATATCAAGATAAAATAAACTTTGAAAAACTTTCTATTTCAACGAATGTGGATTGGTCTGAATCTTTGTTGGATAAATATAGAGATAAGTGGAATCTCACCGAATTAGCACATAACGAATCAATCCCCTGGACTTTATCGTTATTTGAAAAGTATTTAGATGAATCTTATTTCTTTTATTTCGGTGTCCAAACAAACAAAAACCTTATTTCTTTTGAATTAGTTGAAAAGTATAGTCATTTAATGGATTGGCATAACATATCACTTAATTCAGCTCTTCCTTGGGTAGAGAAAGACTTATTGAATTATTGGGATGAAAAAATTGTTTGGACTGGTATTGCCTGTAATAGATTCTTATTTGCAAATGATAAAAACTTCTTCCAGAAGCATTATGACAAATGGCAACCAATAATAAATGAGGTTTTGGGTTACTTTTCAGGTAACGAAATGTTTCCTTGGACGAAACCTTTGATAGAAAAATACAAACTTAGTTTAGACTGGAATCTTTTGTGCTCAAACGAAGGTATAGTTTGGAATTCTGATTTGATTGATTCTTTTCCAAAACACATAATTTGGGGCGGTTGGAAACCTTGCGAGTTGGAGGATGAAACTGGTTCTGTAATATCGCCAGTTGGAGGTAAAAGACATGAATCTGGTTTAATTGAAAACAAATCTGCCCCATGGTCTATTGATTTTCTTCAGAAATATGAACATGAACTTGAATTTGAAGCCTTAGAATCAAATAATGCGGTCTGGGATAAAGCATTTAAGCCATATATAGACGATGAAATGATTAAAACAATTGTGAGAATAATTTGAAAATCATATTTCCCATTTCCTCCAAATCCCCAATATCCGCATTTATTATTTAAGCGGTATAAATTATTTGAATACCTGCCCACGCAGGATTAAACCGAACAGATAAAGCGGTCTTCGTCAATCGTTTGCTTTGTTCGCAAAAACATACTTGCAAGGGTAAAACAAGCAGTCTAAAAAAATCTCCACCCTTCGGGTAGTATTTTTTTGCCTGCCCTTGCAAGCACCACAGCCACACCAAGCCTTGCGCTCCGGTAGGTGCTCACTCTTGCGTGTCTGTTTGTTTTTCTACACACGCTCTCTCAATCCTCAGTCGTGCCTACTCCTGCCCCCAAAGCCCCAATAAGGTATTCGTAAACTCATAGAGTAATAAATTGGTGGCAGACGGTACTTATTGTTTTGCTCGCCTGCGGGTCGCTCGGGCTGATCGGGGTGTCACACTTTTTGTAAA